>DAOWDI010000084.1 GCA_030639105.1 Gammaproteobacteria bacterium
CGATCTCAATTCCGGTAATGAGTACGGGTTCGAGCGCCGCCCGGGCGCCGTAAACCGCCGCCGTATAGCCCGCGGGACCCGATCCTAAGATGAGCAAACGACAGTGCTTCGTTGACATGATATTTTTCTGCTGAATTCTTCCGCCACCCTCATCCTAGCATGAGGTAATCCAGCCGGGTGCGGCTACGATCTCGTGCGTTGGCGGTGTGCTTTATACTGCGCCAGAGAGGATCACGAGCGTGAATGATGACGGTACCGGTAACAATGACGGCGATCGAGATCACCCATCCGGGCGATCCCAGCGTGCTTACACCGTGCGCCGCGGATGTTCCGATACCGGGTGCCGGAGAGGTTCTGATCCGTGTGTGCGCGGCCGGCGTGAACCGGCCCGACTGTCTGCAACGCCGGGGTTTATACCAGGTGCCCGCCGATGCCAGCATCTACCCAGGCCTCGAAGTGGCGGGGGAGATCGTTGCCCGTGGGTCCAAGGTTGCGCGCTGGCACCTCGGCGATCGCGTTGTAGCGCTCACCCACGGGGGCGCTTATGCCGAATACTGCTGCGCCAACGAGGGTCATTGCCTGCCGTGGCCGGCAACAATGACAAGCTTGGAGGCCGCGGCACTCCCTGAGACCTGCTTCACGGTCCAATACAATTTGCTTACCCGCGCCTCGCTCACGGGCAGCGACACGGTGCTCGTCCACGGCGGTAGTAGCGGTATCGGAACGACCGCGATCCAGGTTGCCAAGGCGCTCGGCGCGCACGTGCTCGTGACGGCGGGCAGTGAGGAGAAGTGTAACTACTGTACGGCGCTCGGCGCCGATCACGCCATCAATTACCGCGCTGCGGACTGGTTAGGAGCGGCTAAACGGTTGACCGAGGGGCGCGGTGTCGATGTGGTACTCGATATGATCGGCGGTCCGTATGTCCAACAGAACCTGGAAATTCTGGCAACCGATGGCCGTTACGCCATGATCGCGTTTATGTTGGGGCCAAGGGCCGAAGTCAATTTCATGCAGGTCTTGAGCAAGCGCCTGACATTGACGGGTTCGATGTTGCGTCCACAGAGCCCGGCGCAAAAGTCCGCAATTGCGCGGGACTGCGAGGCAACGATGTGGCCAATGATCGAAGCGGGGCAGTTGCGATCGATTATCTATACGAGCTTCCCGTTGGCCGACGCCCGGCGGGCACACGAACTCATGGAGAGTGGTGCCCACATGGGAAAGATTGTGCTGGAGGTCGCTGACACCTGAGGATGATTGAGAAATGGATGCCTCAGCATTCGGCCCCCCCGAGTTATTGGCAGCTTAAAACGGCGCAATTTGTCACAATCTACGGCATAATACCGCGCCTTGTTCTGGCCGACCCATGCCCCTGGAGGATCTTGCGTGCGTTCAAGCTATTTGTTTACGAGTGAATCGGTGTCCGAGGGCCATCCCGACAAGGTCTGCGATCGGATTTCTGATGCCATTGTCGATGAATTCATCCGTGCCGACCCCATGGCTCGCGTCGCGGCCGAAACGCTGACGACGACAAACCGGGTCGTGATCGCCGGCGAAGTGCGTGGGCCCGATTCGGTTACGCACGACCGGTTGATCGAGCTGACGCGTGCCGCCATCAAAGATATCGGCTATGCGCAGAGTGGATTTCACTGGGAGAACGCCGAAATCGAATGTTACCTGCATAGGCAATCGGTAGATATCGCCCAAGGCGTTGATTCCTCTGGTGACAAGGATGAGGGGGCCGGGGATCAGGGGATCATGTTCGGTTTTGCCTGCACCGAAACGAAAGCTTTGATGCCCGCACCCATCTACTATTCTCATCGCATTCTGCATGACTTGGCCGCTGTCAGGCACGACGGGACGGAGCCGGGCCTTGGTCCTGACGCCAAAAGCCAGGTCACACTGAGTTATGAAAATGGGAAACCCGTGCGCGCGGCCTCGGTGGTCGTGTCGACGCAGCACGATGAGTCACTCTCCCAGGAGGATGTCAGGGAGATCGTGCGGCCCTATGTCGAGAAGGCATTACCCGATGGGTGGATGTGCGATGACGGGCAGTTTTATGTCAATCCGACCGGGCGTTTCGTGATCGGTGGGCCGGATGGTGACGCCGGATTGACTGGCAGGAAGATCATCGTCGATACCTACGGCGGTGCGGCGCCTCATGGTGGCGGTGCATTTTCGGGCAAGGATCCGTCTAAGGTCGACCGCTCGGCGGCATATGCGGCGCGCTATCTGGCAAAAAACGTGGTCGCGGCGGGACTCAGTGATCGTTGTACGATCCAGCTATCCTATGCCATTGGCGTGGCCAAGCCGCTTTCCGTGTATGTCGATCTGCACGGCCAGGGCACCATCGAGGAGTCGAAGCTCGAAGCCGTGCTGCAAGACATCATGAATTTGAGTCCTCGCGGTATTCGCGAACACCTCAAGCTCAACAATCCGATCTACGAGAGGACCGCGGCCTATGGCCATTTCGGCCGTGAACCCGACGCGGACGGTGGATTCTCATGGGAGAAGACCGATCTCATCGACAGTTTGAGATCGGCGATATAGAAAAGGGCTTGGACTTAAACCCCCTTATCTTTAATAACCGGCCCCTTACTTGAACGAAATCTTCGAATCGAGGACATCGAAATGAATCCAGAAGGCGCCGCGAAAGCGGGTGGTACACCTAAGAGCCGATCCACGGCCCGAAACAAGCGTGCGACAAAGCAGAAGAAGGCGCCGGACTTTGTCGTCAACGATCTGTCGCTGGCCGCGTTCGGCCGCAAGGAGATAGACCTTGCCGAGCAGGAGATGCCGGGGTTGATGGCCATGCGGGCGGAATTTGGGAAATCGAAGCCGCTCAAGGGCGCGCGGATCACCGGTTCCTTGCACATGACGATCCAGACCGCGGTACTCATCGAGACGCTGGAGGCCTTGGGGGCGAAGGTCCGTTGGGCGAGTTGCAATATCTTTTCGACGCAGGACCACGCCGCGGCTGCCATCGCGACAAGGGGTACGCCCGTGTTTGCGCACAAAGGCGAATCCATCGAGGAGTATTGGCAATATACTGATCGGATCCTTGACTGGGGCGAGGGTAAGGGACCGAATATGATCCTCGATGACGGCGGGGATGCAACGATGTTCGTACAACTCGGCTATAAGGCGGAAGAAAATGCTTCGCTGCTCGAGCGGACGCCGGGTAATCCGGAAGAGGCCGCGTTATACGGGCAGTTGAAGAAGTCCCTCAAGCGCGATCCACAGCGCTTCCACCGCATCGCGCCTGAAATCCGCGGGGTGACGGAGGAGACCACCACGGGCGTTCACCGGCTGTACCAATTGGCCGAGCGCGGCGAGCTGTTGTTTCCGGCAATGAACGTGAATGACTCGGTAACCAAGTCGAAGTTCGACAACCTCTATGGCTGTCGTCACTCGTTGGTCGATGCGATCTTCCGGGCGACCGATGTGATGTTGTCAGGCAAGGTCGCTGTTGTCGCGGGTTATGGAGACGTCGGCAAGGGTTGCTGTCAATCACTGGGGGGGCAGGGTGCGCGGGTCATCGTCACCGAAATCGATCCGATCTGCGCGTTGCAGGCATCGATGGAAGGCTACGAAGTCATGATGATGGATGATGCCTGTAAGATTGGCGATGTCTTTGTGACGACCACGGGTTGTTGCGATGTCATCACCGAGCGGCACATGAAGCAGATGAAAAACCTGGCTATCGTTTGCAACATCGGACACTTCGACAGTGAAATCCAGGTCGAGGCATTGAAGAAGCACAAATGGTTGGAGATCAAACCACAGGTCCATCGGATCACCTTCCCGAAAGGGAACGACATCCTCTTGTTGGCCGAAGGCAGGCTGGTCAATCTCGGCTGCGCCACCGGGCATCCGAGCTTCGTGATGTCCAACAGTTTCACCAATCAAACGATTGCTCAGATCGAAATGTTCAATAACATCGAGGATTACCCCATCGGCGTGTACACGATCCCCAAATTGCTTGATGAAAAGGTGGCGCGCTTACACTTGGGCAAACTGAACGTCAATTTGGACGTTCTCAGCAAGAAGCAGGCGAAATACCTGGGCGTGCCCGCCGCGGGACCGTACAAACCGGATCACTATCGGTATTAAGTACCCGGCCGGGAAGCCGCCGCCGGCCATAATCGACCCACGGGTACGCTGTAGCCGGGGCGGGAAATATAGAACTGATTGAACGCATGGCTCTGGTCGACGGTGTAAATCGGCGGCCAGCAGCAACGCTTCGCACCGATGCAACGACACCTGAACCCATCGCGGCACACCGTTCAATGCCATTGAATCTTTACAATTCGCTCAGCAGACACAAGGAATGTTTCGAGCCGCTCGATGCCGGGCGCGTGACCATGTACGTCTGCGGTCCGACGGTGTACAGCCCGCCGCACATCGGTAATGCGCGTGCCGCGGTCGTCTATGATGTGCTTTTCCGCGTCCTCAAAAGGCATTATGACAATGTGGTGTACGCGCGCAACATCACCGATGTCGATGACAAGATCAATGCCGCCGCGCGCGAAGAGGGTGTGCCGATCGAAACGATCACCGCGCGATATACGGAGATCTATCATCGTGACATGCGCGGTCTCGGCGTACTGCCGCCCGTCATCGAACCCCGCGCGACGCACCACATTGGCCCGATCGTTGCGATGATCGAACGCCTGATCGAAGCTGGCTTCGCTTACGCGGCAGACGGCCACGTGCTGTTTCATGTTCCCGCCTACGATCGCTACGGTGAACTCTCGGGAAGAGCGCGCGAGGATATGATTGCCGGTGCCAGGGTGGAAGTCGCGTCATTCAAACGCGATCCCGCGGATTTCGTCTTGTGGAAACCATCGGAGGAGCACGCACCCGGCTGGGACAGCCCCTGGGGCAGGGGGCGCCCGGGTTGGCATATAGAGTGTTCGGCAATGGCGGAGCAGCATCTCGGGGAAACGATCGATATCCATGGCGGCGGCAATGACCTCAAATTTCCGCACCATGAAAACGAGATCGCGCAAAGCGTATGCGCCCATGGTGGTGCCGGCTTTGCCAGATACTGGGTACACAACGGTTTCGTCGAGATAGACCGTGAAAAGATGTCCAAATCGATCGGTAACGTACTGTTGGTAGAGGACCTGTTGCGGCGCTTCCCGGGAGAAGCCATTCGCATGGCGCTGATCAAGACCCGCTATCGCGAACCATTGAACTGGGATGATACACTCGTGGCGCAGGCAAAAGCTCAGTTGGATCGTCTGTATGGCGCGTTGCAACGCCTGGCGAACGTCGAGCTCAATGGTATGCCCGAAGCATCGAATGCCTTCCTTGAAGCGATGGACGACGATCTCAACACGGCACTCGCGATTTCGAGTTTGATGGAGTCAGTGACACAAGCGAATACGGCCGTTACCTTATCGGAGCAACTCGCGGCCAAGTCTGAATTACTGGGTGGCGGCGCCGAACTCGGTATTCTGCAGCGCTCACCCGCGGACTGGTTCGCGGTCGATCCCGGCGGTGATATCGACGTCGAACGTGTCAATGCACTGATCGTCGAGAGGAATGACGCGCGCCAAGCAAAGGACTGGCGGCGGGCGGATGAGATCCGCGATGAATTAACCGCGATGGGCGTGCATATTCAAGATGGTCCAAACGGCACCGAGTGGCGAACTTAGTATGGGTTTTAGGAGTCTGTGTGAGAATAGGGCTCCTCGCGAGGGAAAGATGTCTTCATCACCACCACAATTGACCCCATCGCGGGAGATCCTCGAAGCGCAGGCGGAGATAGTCGATGTGTTTTCGATGTTCGACGATTGGACTGATCGCTACCAGTATATTATTGATCTCGGACGCAAACTTCCGGATTTGGCGCCGGCGGACAAGGTCGAAAGCAACCGTCTGAAAGGCTGCCAGTCACAGGTTTGGATGGTTATAGAAAACAGGGACGGGCGGTTGCACTACGATGCGATCAGCGACTCCGCCATCGTCTCGGGATTGATCGCGCTCATGCTCAAGGTCTATTCCGATCGACGCCCGGCGGAAATCATTGCGACGCCGCCGGAATTTGTTAAGCAAATCGAACTGGACGAGCATCTTTCGCCGACCCGAAGCAACGGACTCAGTGCGATGGTACGGCAGATCCGTCAGTTTGCGGTCGAAGCACTGGCCGCCGAGCACGCCCCATAGCCAGGGACTGCTCCTGGTCGTCCTTCAGCCGCGTCCAAATCTGAGCTGCGCATACGGGGACCGATAACTTAACAACTTAACGGGAACGGTCGAGGACGATCGTAGAAACCCACGGAAGGGATCCGACATGCCAAGGACAGCACGGCTTCGCATTGCCCTTGTAATTTGCAATATTGCCTGTGTGGCGCTTTTGCGCTACAAGATAACTTTCGACGGAAGATGAAATGTCCACGACAACGATACGAATACCTGATGAGCTGAAGGCGCGGGTTGCACGCGCAGCCAAGCGGACGGAAACAA
>DAOWDI010000006.1 GCA_030639105.1 Gammaproteobacteria bacterium
CGAGCTAATTGAAGATCAGGAATACGTCTCGTCCACAATCAAACTTTCGAAGGACATCACCGCGGGTAAAGAGCAGGATAACAAGAAGGCCCGCGCCATTATGCTTCACGAAATGGGCCATGCCTTGGGCCTTGATCACACCGAAGAGACGGACTCTGTATTGCAAGGTACGCTGGAGCAATATGTTGATAAAACCAAACCAGGGGCATCTGACGCGCGTGAGTTGAACTCCACGTATGCGGCTGCACCGGCAAGGATGGAAGGCTCGGTGTTGCCGGAAGGCTTTGGATTCCGATATGAATATGTGGTCGAGTGGCTTGGCGGTGGGGAGCATGCGCTCGCTCAAGTGGTTCTTTTTGACGCGTCAATTATGGACCCACACGTGCCGCTCGGTTGGGAAGTTGTGGCTGACACACTGCCGAGTATATTGTCCGTACGGTTGGCACCGACTGACGACTTGCAAGCTTATCTCAATGAATCCAATCCGTTCCTGGAGTTCGATTTTCTGTCCTCCTTCGGCCCCGGCGAGACTATAGCGTGGGCCGGCGAATCGAAAACCGTCATCGGCCCAATCAAAATCCCGGAGCCGCCGATGGTGTGGCTAGTTGGTCTGACGGCGATATGGGTGTTTGCGTCGCGGCATAAATATACCCGTTGCCGCCTCCACATGTGACTACTTTGCCGATTAGGGATAAGGTGGCTTTCCCATGCGAGCAGGGATAGTTGATCACTCGGGCAAATACCGCTGGTCGAGCTACACATATAATGTGGACGGGGTCGCCAATCGTTTCACCCTCTCACATTCTGAATATCGAGGGTTGGGGCGCACGGTGGCGGATAGGCGAGTGACTTATCGAGCATTGTTCCTGGTCCATGTTGAGCCGGATATTTCCGACAAGATACGGCGCTGCGTTACTCATGGTCTACCGTTAGGTGCTGGGCGGTCCAAAATGGAGATTGAAGTGATGTTAGGCCGACGCGTACCCGATAGAGGCCCTGGAAGACCGAGAAAAGAGAAGGTCGATGAGCAGGTGGAATGCAGCAAATGACTCCGGCCCCTTCTTGATACTGTACTAAAAAGTCGTCTCTTGGGGGAGACGATTGACGATGCAACGGTGCCACATCTCATCGAGCGGCATGAGCGTTATCCCGAGCGCCGCACATGCACCCAACGGATCGATCGCATCGTCGTGATCGAGAACCCGTAGCATATCGCGCGTCACCGGAGGATTGGGCTTGATCAATTCGAATAAGCCCGCGAGTCCCATTCCCAAGCCAAGCGGCAGGGAGTAGATCGAGGGTCGATTGTTGAGCAGCAGACCTGCGCGCGCGACCAGTTCCCGGCGTGATAAGGACTCGGGGCCCGCGAGTTCGAATACCTGGTTGTCGGGTGCGTCGAATGTCAGTGCGCGGGTCATTGCGTTGACGACGTCTCCCGCATAGATGGGCTGCTCGAGGCTGCCGGCTCTGATGAGCTTGACTCGTTTGGCCGCCGCACGTTTCGCCAGCGCGAAACTCGCGCGATCCTTTTCGCCCAGCACCATCGGCACGCGGATCACAGTGGCGGCAGGCTTCGCCGATATCAAGATTACTTCAAAAGCGAAGCGTGCGCCCGGGCATCGACTCGCGCTGGCTGCATTACTACCGAGGATGCTGAGGTAGACAATATGCTCCAGGGCAGTATGCGGCGCCGCCTCGACCAACGCTTGTACCGGGCGCTCGTGAGTGTCGGGATAACGGTTGTTGTGGGTTTCTTTGATTGTACCGATGAGATGCACCGCCTGTTTGCAGAGACGTGCCACCTCCGCGACCGCGGCCGGATCGCTGGGGTCAGCGATCGTGATATTCAGCCGCTGCCTTGTGCCGGTATGCGACAGCAAAGTCTGGCGGGCACGCCGGCTGCGAACCAGGGCTTCTACCTCGTACTCCTCTAACAGCGTGTTAATGAGCCGTCGTCCGAGATGGCTGTTGGCGCCGGTAACGAGAATGGCCGCCATGCTATTCGATCCCAACCGGCGGTTCGCCAAGCCCTTTGTGGCGCCGTATACCGCGGACCATGTCAGCTAGTGAACACGGACGGACACCCATGCCGATCGTGGAGAACAGGAGCAGGTGAGCGAAGGAATGCAGGCGCTTGCGTAAATCAAGCAATTGGCTATGTCCGTGCTACATCGGTTTTCTGAATTTCAACGTAAAGCGATCGGTCTCGTTCACCAGCGATTCGTGCCGCGTATCGAACTCCAAGCCGTCTTCTGGTCGCGTATGGATACTGGAGTAATCTTCGAATTCAAACCCTGCCTTTACCGCTTCCTTGATGATTTGTACGGGGTCAGTCCGCCGCCATGTTGGAGCACTAAAAGCTTCCATGTGCCGCTTCGTATGATCGACAATACCGAAAATTCCGCCCGGTTTTAACGCATCGAATACGGCCCTATTTAGCATCATCCGTGCCTTGCTGGTGAGGTTGTGTGCGTTGCGAAATGTTAGTACGAGGTCGACATTGGTCTGCTGCAGGTCAATGCGGTCAACAGAGAAAATGTACCCTGGTGCATCAGTCTTATTAAAGCCCTCTACCATGCCAACTGGCACGACCTTGGACAAACCCAACTCTTTGAGCTTAGGCTCGATCTGGTTCGTACCCATTGCAATATAGAGCGTGCCGCTTTGTTGTAGAAACGGGCCTAACAGCTTGGTATACCAACCGCCCCCGGGGAACAATTCGATCACTCGCATATTGTCCTTCAAACCAAAAAACGCCAGCGTTTCTCGTGGCCGCCGGTGATGGTCCCGCGCCTTCTCCTTATTGCTACGCGATGGGTGATTTAAATCCAGATCGACCAGCCCCGCGCGCTCTGTGATATTCCCGGATCCAGATAATGCAATATCCGGCGCGAGTGACATTAGAAGCAATAAGTATGGCAACAATCTTTTCATCGGCAACATCCGGGATGGGAAACGAGTCCAAATTTTCATGCTGCGCCTTCCTAGATAACCGAGATCCTCAGGCCGCGCTGGCGGATGGGCAAAAGGTCAACAACGGATCCCGATTGAAGTGACTATGGTCGAAGTTCGCGGCTAGGTCGTGGCGAAACGAGAGACGATGCCATCGGTCGTTCGCGGTCACAAGCAAGCGCACCCTGTTTGTTGCCAAGGGTAGACCCTTGAGATGGGTCATGCAACGCGTGTGTGAATACGCTTTTCGACTTTGGGCCAGATGATGCAGTAGTGCTATACGGCCCGCTAGAACCTGAGTCTCCTAGCTGATGGTGGAGACTTGAGAGATGCCGGGTCTCTTTAAAAAAACCCACACGGAAGGCCGTGTGGGTAATGCCACGAGTTGAGGAACGTAGGCAGACGAATTGGAGCGCTGGCCCTGGAGGGCTTTACTAACTTTCGTCGTTGGCTTCGACAGCCGAATACTCGACGAGGGTTAAGAATCCGTCACCGTCGACATCCAAGCCACCGAATGCCTTGAAGAGATCCGGATCGGATTTCGCTTCGTCCATGGTGATCTGACCATCGGCGTCGATATCGATGGTTTCGAACGTCGCAGTGCCTGTTGCCAGCGCCACGTTGTAAGCCAGACACAGGCCTAATGCTAATGTCAGGTATCTACTCATCGTTTCTTTCTCCTGGTAGTGTACGGATATGGTTTAGTGACTGACGGTTGATCCCCGCCACACAAATGGGGACTGCAAAGGACATGCCAGTTCCCATAGGCGCCGTTTATTCAGAGGCTTATCGGTTTGCCCAGTACGGTCGGGTTGAACGCGGAGTGCTCGGGCGAACTTAGCCGTCAAATTCTGTATGGTTTCGCTGACACCTGGTCGCATCAATGCGGGCACACGCGTGTCCAATTAGCGGCAGGTTCCAGTGCGCATCGCTATGTCGTTGAACAGTGAGGCAAAGACTGCCGCCAAATGACAACACTAAGACGATGTGGTCAACCTCCATTACTCGGCATTCTTGAAAGCGGCGGGATCAACCTGATGGCGGGCGAGCAACTTGTAAAAATCGCTGCGGTTGCGTTCTGCCATGCGGGCGGCGGCGCTGACATTGCCGTGGTTGATCTGAAGCAATTGGCAGAGGTAGTTGCGGGTAAATTCCGCACGCGCCTCGCTGTAGGGCTGGATAACCTGCGCCGCGGTCCCCAGCGCATCAAGGACCAGCCGTGCACCGATAACCCGTCCAGGCGCCAAGGCATAGGACTGTTCGACAACATTTGACAATTGGCGCACATTGCCCGGCCAATCCGCCGCTGCCAGTATTTCCATCGCTTTTGGCGCGAACGTCTTTCTCATCGCCGGATCGGGCGCCAGCCGCTCCAGAAAATGAGCAACCAACAATGGAATGTCTTGCCGGCGTTCGACCAGGGCAGGGAGTGTCAGATGCACTACCTTTAGTCGGTAATAAAGGTCCTCGCGAAATCCGCCTTCTTCGATTTGGCGCTCGAGGTCTCTATGGGTGGCGGAGATCACCCGAACATCGACGTGGCTATCTCGATTGCTGCCCACGGGGCGGATCTCCCCGTCCTGCAGCACGCGGAGCAGTTTTACCTGGAGTAGGGCAGGCATGTCGCCGATCTCGTCGAGAAATAAGGTGCCGCCGTGCGCGCACTGGATCAATCCGACCCGCTCCCTCGATGCACCGGTAAACGAACCTCGCTCATGTCCAAACAGTTCAGACTCCAATAACTCCGCGGGAATGGCGCCAGCATTTAATGCGATAAACGAGCCGCCGCGGCCACTTGCCTGGTGTATTACCCGCGCCAGGACCTCTTTGCCGGTTCCGCTCGCCCCGGTGATGAGTACGCTAACCTTGCTCGGCGCGATGCGATAGGCCTGCGCCAGTATCCGCTCCATCGCATTACTGCATCCTATAATAGCCTTGCGCCAATCATCGCGGCGGGTTGCGCCGGGCGAGATCTCTACTGCGCGATTGATATGCTCCATAAGCTCGTGTTTATCGAGCGGCTTCGTCAAAAACCCTATCGCGCCCCGTTGCGTCGCCGTGACCGCATCCGGAATGGTGCCGTGCGCGGTTATCAGCAGTACGGGTAGGCCTGGCCACCGAAGCTGGATTTCATCGAGCAACTGCGAGCCATCCATACCATTCATACGCAGGTCGGTGATCACCAAGCTCGGTAAGAAACCCTTGAGGACCTTGAGCGCATGGTGGCCGCTTTGTGCGGTTTCTACTGTATAGCCTTCCCGCCGCAGCCGAATACTCAAGAGCCTTAGCAAGCCGGGGTCATCGTCAACGAGTAATATTCGGCCGCGGTTTTGTGTCATGGTGGCGCAGGTTCCGTGTTGCCCGTACGTTTGATCTTTTCTTCAATAGAGGTCAATGCTTCTATTTTCGCTTCCGCTTCCGCGAGCGCATCCGCAAGTTGCTTGATCTCTTTCCCATTGTCGTTTGTGTATTGTACTAACTGGGTGTTGAGCTTTTCGATCTGTCGCCGTAGGGCGAGATTTTCTTTTCTCAGGTGGCCGCGTTGCTCCAGCGTATACAGCCGGGTCTCCGCCAGTGTGCGAATATCATCCGGTAACCGATCCTGATGATCCAATAATTTGACCAATGCCGCACGGATCCGTCCGTTCTCATCCGGTGGCGGATCCGGAGTGCTCAAAACCAGCGCGAGGCGCAGTTGATTGTGCAACGTCGAATTCTCTTCAAGCGTGGCCGAGGCCATATGAAACAGGTGTTCGCGCTCATCTGTGTTCAAGCGAGTGATCCGTGCCATGTAACGCAGCAGGTCCTTTGTCGATTTTTGACTGGGTGTTGTGGTCAGTACCGGTACTGCCGCTCGCACGGCGTCGCGTGAACCCTCGGTGGCTTTCCCGAGCCCCAATGCACAACCGGCCTGGAGGGTAACTAGAACCGTGATCAGGCAAGCTCTACTCAGCACGGCTGAGGTCCTCTGGTGGGTTTAAGGGTATCGATAGGCGGAAATGTCCGCCACGATCATCGTCTTCGATGAGTATTATGTCGCCGCGATGCGCACGCGCGCATTCACGAACGACGGACAATCCGATCCCGGTTCCGCGCACGTGGGATCCTGTCGTGTGCGCGCCCTGGTAAAAGGGCTCAAATACCCGGTCGCGGTCCTCGGTCGAAATGCCGGGTCCGTTATCGTAGATATCCAGGTGCGCCTGAACGCCATCCGTTTTCATCGCGACCGATACGCGGCCGGACCGTGGAGAGAATTTAATGGCATTCGCGATCAAGTTATCGACGGCGGTATGAAGTTTTTCCCGATCCGCGTCCAGTTCGATGGGTATTGCTTCGATGTCGACGCGGAGCGCTTTAGCGCGTATTGCTAAACAGTGCTGTTCGACCACACTATCGACGACAGCGCGAAGATCGAAATGTGTCAAGTTCAATCGAAAGGCATCTTCTTGCCAGGCACTGAAATCCAGCATATTTTCGATCAAGGTTTGCAGCTTGAGGCAGTTATCCTGAAGGATTTCGGCAACCTCTTTTTGAGTCGGGCTCAACACGCCCACGGAGCCGTCTACCAGCAACTCCGTCCCTTCCCGCAGGCTGGCCAGCG
>DAOWDI010000022.1 GCA_030639105.1 Gammaproteobacteria bacterium
ATCAACCCGAGGATCAGACCATGCGGTTTTTGATCATCGTCGGCGTTCACCTCATTGCGGCATTACTTCCATTCGTCGGTCAAAGCGATGTACCCGATAATGTGGTTGCGGCGTTTGATGGTTGGCCAGTGGAATACCAGGGCCGACCATTGACTCCACTTGAGGCGGACCCGGTAGATGCACGATTCGCGGGTCGCTTCCCGGGGCGATTGGCGCGCTTCACCGATGGTGAGCGGGAATTCGTGTTCCGCTATTTGGAGCGGCCATCACGAGCATTGCACGCCGCGGCGGATTGTTACAAGGGATCGGGTTACGACATCGAACCGAAACCGGTACGGCGCGATGCGCACGGTAAATTGATGGGCTGTATTCTGGCGACCCGCAATGGACAGTCGATTCGTGTCTGTGAGCGGGTATTCGATGCCGCGGGCGGTAGCTGGTATGACGTTTCCTCGTGGTATTGGGCCTCCGTACTCAAACAATCCGAGGGGCCATGGTGGGCGGTGACGGTTGCTGAACCACGGTAACGTTCTCGCGATTATCGCCACCCTCATCACATCACGCGGCACGGTAATCGTCGCCGAGGGGTACCGCCAGGATATCCGTGGCATCAAGCTTCGTGAAGGATGAAGCGCACCTCCTGACAACCGTTAGCCATGTTGAGTTGAATCCCGTTAGCGCAAATCCGCACCAAAACCGGGGAGTGGCGTTGGTCAAGCGCGCGTGCGCACCTCGTGGGATTTGGGCATCTGTCCGGTAGAATATACAGTTTAGAGTCCATAGATAAATAGGACTCCCCAAGTCCGAGGTCCAACCATGCGCGCAATCGTATTACTTTCAGGAGGGCTTGATTCCACAACCATCTTAGCGTTGGCGCGGGAGCAGGACTATGATTGTTTTGCGCTGACCATCGATTATGGTCAGCGGCATGGTGCCGAGATCGACGCCGCTCGCAAGTTAGCGCGCCACCACGGCGCCCTCGAACACCGCATCGTGCATATCGACTATGGTCAGTTCGGCGGTTCGGCATTAACCGACGTGAAGCTCCCCATCCCAACTACGGTAGGCCAGGGGATCCCCATTACTTATGTTCCGGCAAGAAACACCGTGATGTTGTCGGTCGCGCTCGGTTGGGCGGAAGTAGTTGAAGCCGGAACTATCTTTATTGGCGTGAACGCGGTCGATTATTCCGGCTATCCGGATTGTCGTCCCGAATTTATCGCTGCATTTCAAGCCTTGGCGCGGGTCGCGACCAAGGCCGGGATTGAAGGAAATGCGATCGATATTCGCGCCCCGCTAATCCATATGGGCAAGGCTGACATCATCGCACTTGGTATGCGTTTAGGCGTCGATTATGCGACTACGGTATCGTGCTACAAAGCCGATTGTGCGGGCCGGGCCTGCGGCGAGTGCGATGCCTGCCGGCTGCGCCGTGAGGGGTTTACAGCTGCTGCGGTTAGTGACCCAACGAGGTATTCGAACTAACCCGCATGTCTACCCAGACGGCGCGATGACAATATGGGCCGCGGTTTTTCCGCCGTGAGCACCAGATTACGGTAGGCGTAATAGAGCGATCGAATTGCACGGACGTATATGATCGCTTGCCCGCATCTGCAGCCGGCCTTGGAAATAAAATAGGAGCGTGTCATCTGCCGCATCGCCACTTCAACGTTGTCGAACCATTTGTCGGGATTCAGCCCTGCCTCGCGAGCGAGTTTGCGGGCGCGCCGCACGCGATCAAAGCCGATGTTATAGGCGGCTAGGGCCAACCACGTTCTTTCGTTCATCGGGATGTGGGGTTCAAAACGATTACGCAGACGATCAAGGTATTTTATGCCGGCATGGATGCCGGCCTCGGGGTCACCAGGATCTTCGCAATCGAGAGATTTGGCGGTTGCCGGCATCAATTGCATTAACCCGACGGCGCCTGCTCGTGACACGGCGTTTGGATCGAAATGGCTTTCCTGGTACATCTGGGCAGCAATCAGACGCCAATCGAAATCATAGCGATCGGAATAGGTTTGCAAGAGTTTGTCGAAAGGTGAGATGTCATTCAAGGGGCGTTTGGCGAATTTCCCCGCGCGCGCATAGCGGCGTTTGAGAATATTGTAGGTTTTATCGCGGTACTCGGCTTGGATGAATTTGTCGACCGCGGCCACTAATGGCCCATCCTCTGCGCGTAGCGTCCAGCGATAACGGTATGGGTTCGGGATCGACATACCGGCGACGAGATTGTCGTGTGTCGCCAGCGCCGCATCGAGATGATGCGCGTCAATCACCGCGGCGTCGATTGCACCCATTTCTACCCGCCCCAACAATGAGGCCAGGGAGACCCGCCGATCGACACTAATCACGGTGCCGACGCCACGCAAAATATCCTCGAGAGCCGCCAAATGCGATGACCCGTCGTAGCCGGCGATCGTCTTGCCTTGCAGGTCGGCACTGGAGCGGATCGGATTTGTCGAGGGG
>DAOWDI010000157.1 GCA_030639105.1 Gammaproteobacteria bacterium
ATCACTGGATCGTGATACACGCCGATCCGATATCCGGGCTTAAAAAGCCCTATTTCTCACAAGACAACCTGTTGGTCCGTGAAATCATCGTGCATGCGGTTTGCAGGATCGCGCGCACGAATGTCGACAAAGCCACGGCCGCATGGAATGAATATGCTTCCCTCTATCAATTTGATGCCAACGAACATGGCCGTGTGCGGCGAGCGCTGGGCATCGCGGCGGCAAGCCGCAATCACGACAAACGCATCACCCTGCTCGATCAGATCCCAAATGCCTATGTAGACGACATCGTCGAAAAATACCGCATCAGGGTTGCAATCAAGGACAACGCGTGGGAGGAACTCGTGCGCTGGACCGATAGCGCACCAGTGGGTGAAACAGATAGTTTGCGCTGGCGATACTGGCGCGCGCGCGCATTACAAAACCTCAATCACGAGGACCAGGCCGAGATAATCTTCCGGGAATTGGCCAAACAACGCGACTACTATGGCTTTCTGAGCGCTGATCAGATAAACCTCGACTATCAGATGAATGATTACCCGATCGTCGCCAGCGAGATGGAGATCGCGGAAATAATGGAACGCCCCGGTATCCTACGTGCCCGCGAGCTGTTTCGTCTCAAAATGCAGCTCAAGGCCCGACGTGAATGGCGACACGAGGTCGGACAACTGTCCCGTCGCCAGCTGGAAGTTACCGCCTATATCATCAACACCTGGGGTTGGTACGACCGCGCTATTTTCACCTTGGGCAAAGCACGATCTTTTGACGACCTCAAGATCCGTTTCCCTATATTGCACGAACAACTCGTGCGGCGTTTTGCGGTCAAACGCGGTCTCGATGCTGCCGTGCTTTACAGCATCATCCGCACCGAAAGTGCATTCATGCAGGACGCCAGATCGCCGGCTGGCGCTTTAGGACTGATGCAAATTATGCCCGCTACCGGCCGGGAAACGGCACGGCGTATCGGCGCCAAACTGGCACGCACCCACGACCTGCTGGATCCAAGCAAAAACGTCACTATTGGGAGTGCCTATCTGAAGCAGATGCTCACCCGTTTCGACGGCAGTTTCTCGATGGCCGCGGCCGCCTATAATGCGGGCCCGCATCGGGTGCGGTCCTGGCGGCCGAAGAACGGCTGCGTGCCTGCCGACATCTGGATCGATACAATACCGTTCACGGAAACACGACGTTATGTTCGCCGTGCCTCATTTTATGCAACCGTGTATCAGTGGAGACTCAAAGAGACAATCGAACCTCTAGCGGCCCGTCTTACTAACATCGCGCCCCGAAGTACGAAGCAACAGTGTTGATCATATGCGTATCGAATCCATAGGAATATTCGGCGGCACCGGCTTTGTCGGTTCCAGCCTCGCCAATGAATTGACGGATAGGGGGTTACACCTTCGGATCTTCCCCCGATCCCGCGAGCATCCGCGCTATCTCTCGCTACTGCCGTATACCGAGATCATCGAGATCACCACCTACGATAAGACCAACATCACGGAGCAGATCGCCCAATGTGATGCCGTTATCAACCTCGCGGGGATCCTCAATGAAAAGGGCGATAGCGGCGCCGGATTTCGCCGTGTCCATACTGAGCTGACAGAGACTATTATCAAAGCATGCTTTGATGCTCGCATAAGGCGCTACCTTCACATGAGTGCGCTCAACGCCGACCCATTCGGACCGAGTCATTATCTGCGAACCAAAGGTGAAGCAGAGAACGCCGCGATGGCCGCGCATGACGAAGGGCTGGAAACGACAGTCTTCAGACCATCCGTCATCTTTGGACCGAATGACAATTTTTTTAATCGCTTCGCCCGTTTATTGCGGATTTCACCGCCCCTTTTCCCGCTCGCTTGCGCGTTTGCACGATTCCAACCCGTCTTCGTTGGCGATGTCAGTGCGGCATTTGTCCGCGCACTGACTGATCATTCGACATTCGGCATGCGTTATGACCTCGGCGGACCACAAGAGCAGACCTTGATCGAAATAGTCCGATACGTTGCAAAGTTGACTAACAGTAGGAGAGTCATCGTGCCCATGGGGCCACTACTGTCGAAACTGCAGGCGAACATCCTCGAATACGTTCCCGGGAAGCCATTCTCGCGCGACAACCTGCGTTCGGCGAGCGCGGACAGCGTTTGCCGCGGCGAGGACGGACTAACTCAACTAGGGATCAAACCCACCGCCATCGGCGAAGTCGTTCCAAGCTACCTCAATGGAAAATTCGAACGTATGCGCTATTACAACTTACGCTCTACGGCACGACGTTTTCCATAATCATGCCAATCATTTATTTTTCTCCAATTTCGGCTCATGCATCTTTATAAGGTCGGTGGTTGTGTTCGAGATCGCCTACTGGGGCAGAAAATCAAAGACCGCGACTGGGTTGTTGTCGGGTCGAGTCCAGATGAGATGGAACGACTCGGGTTCCGGCGGGTCGGCAAAGGTTTTCCCGTCTATCTGCATCCAGACACCGGTGAGGAATACGCGCTTGCCAGAACGGAACGGAAGACGGGACGTGGATATCATGGATTCAGTGTAGATTCTTCTCAGAGCGTCACTCTCGAAGAAGATCTATCTCGTCGCGACCTGACGATCAATGCGATTGCCGAGGCCGAAGACGGTACGATAATCGATCCCTACAATGGACTGAACGACCTGCGCGCAGGCATTCTTCGCCATGTCAGCGCCGCATTTGTTGAAGATCCGCTGAGGGTGTTGCGGGTTGCACGATTTGCCGCGCGGTATGATTTTGATATCGTCAAAGAGACGATTGCCCTCATGCGGGAGATTTCCGCGGGCGATGAATTATTGTCGTTGGCGCCAGAACGGATCTGGGTCGAACTTGAGCGAGCACTCTGCGAAGCGCATCCCGACCTGTTTATCCGTACATTGAGAGAATGCGGCGCGCTGGCGGTGCTGTTCCCCGAAATAGACCGCTTATTCGGCATCCCGCAGCCAAAAAAATATCATCCGGAAGTCGATACCGGGGAGCATATCTGTCTCGCTTTGCGACAAGCCGCGCTACGGGGTGCGAGCGCTCCGATCAGGTTCGCCGTACTGGTCCACGATTTCGGCAAGGCGATGACTGATCCCAAACTGCTACCCGCACACACCGGGCACGAAGAACGCGGCGTGGATCCCGCCGCCGATTTCTGCGATCGCTTCCGCGTCCCTAAAGAACATCGCGGCATCGGGCTGGCGGTAACACGATACCATCTACAAGTGCATCGTGCACAGAGCCTCAGACCAATGAAGTTGCTACGGCTTCTAACGAAGCTGGACGCATTGCGGCGCCCGCAACGCTTCGAGGATATCCTGATCGCGTGCGAAATTGACGCAACCGGGCGAGCGGGCAAAACACAAGCCCCTTACCCGGCCGCTGACTATTTGCGTCAGGCACGGAAAATCGTCGCCGCGGTCGACGCCGAGGAGCTGATGCGAGAAGGCTTACCAGGAGAAGAAATGCGCGTTGCGCTGGAACGATCCCGCATCGACGCACTCAAACGGGCCGTGTTCAACTAAACGGATTGATAGTGGATAACATATTTTTCGTCGATCTCGGGCGGCTGTCCCAACATGATCTTTCCCGAACCGACGAGCACAAAGGTATCCCGCTTCAATTCATGCGGTGTCTTATCATGATCCATATATATCGCCGTACCGTTGGTACTATTATCCGTAATGGTGCAGCGACCGCGGCTAAATTGGGCACTAAGGTGTTGCCGCGATGCGAGATCGTGGCGCACAATTAAATCATTTTCGTTGCCGCGCCCAATTGAAATTATGGGCCGTTCCGAATCCAGCGTTACACTTTGGTTTCTACTCGAAAAAGTAATGCCAATACACTTTTGCGAATCAAGCGTCGGGATCTCGCCGGAGTACGCCGTCACACTCTCAACGTCCCAGATGATTTCGTAGATTGCGACGTGTTCGATCGATATGAAATTCCAGGTTTCATCGTCAACGAAGCGAGACACCGCTTGGTAGATCTGAGGCAGAACGTCGATCACGGCCCCAGTACCCAAGGTCTGTTCAGGTTTGGCGTTGCTCGCCGCCCAGTGCGCGACCTTCGCCGTTTCGCTCATCATGTCATCGTTGTGACCCGAAACCGGGCCATAGTGCAGGCCGATGCGCATACGCAGCTGACGGTCGTTGCCGTCAACGGTCCTTTCGGCCATCTTCGCGTGGATCTCGCAGGCTGCTGCCGCCGCGTCGCCGGGATCGGGAAACATCGTCATAACTTCGTCGCCGAGTTCGGCGACGATATTACCGCTGTGGTCCAATGTGGATTGTTTTGCTACTGCTAAACAATCGGTAATGATCCGCCGCGCCTCGCTGTCGCCGAGGGTCTCATATAGCTCCATGCTGCCGACCACATCGGCAAATAGAATAACCTGGTAATTTGAGGTTCCTCTCATTTCTGATCCATATAAGATAATCTTATATTACCGATAGTTACAACAGCGTATGAATATATCTAGTCAAGTATAGTCGATACCCGGATCTTCGCTTATGGGGTAGTGTCACAAGATTTGAAACTGCTATGCGAGGACCGTGGCCGTGATTCTATCCAGTAGGCTAAGTCTTATCACCCCAAAGCTCATCGAGCCTTTGATCACGTCCACAATTGAAACGATAGAATTTATAGCGTAGCGGATTCTTTTCGTAGTAATCCTGATGATGGTCCTCGGCAGGGTAAAACCGGCCGGCGGGAACGAGTTTAGTAACGATCGGCGCACCGAAAGGTTTATCCTGCTCCAGTGCCCTCTTCGACGCTTGTGCCAACGCCCTCTGTTCCTCGCCATGATAAAAGATCCCAGCGCGATATTGACTGCCGCGATCACAGAACTGGCGATCCGGGGTTGTCGGATCGATGTTACGCCAGAACACCTCAAGCAGCTCTTCATAGGAAACCTTGGCGGGATCGTAGACAACTTGCACGGCCTCGGCGTGACCGGTATCACCAGCCGAGACTTGTTGATAAGTGGGATTGTTTTTGTGCCCCCCGATATAGCCCGATGTCGTCGATACAACCCCGTCCAATTTGTCAAAGGGCGGTTCCATACACCAGAAACATCCACCGGCAAATATCGCGAGTGTGGCGCCGGCGATGTTACCTTCAG
>DAOWDI010000264.1 GCA_030639105.1 Gammaproteobacteria bacterium
GACCGTTCCCTCATACGCTCGTTACTGGACCGCGGACTCGATATCTATCTTATCGACTGGGGTTATCCCGACGGCGCCGATCGGGCACTCACCCTCGAGGACTATATCTGCCGGTATATCGATGGCAGCGTCGATTTTATTCGCGAGGCAAGCGGCCAAGAGCGTGTCAATCTACTCGGGATCTGTCAGGGCGGGACCTTCAGCGTCTGCTATAGCGCTTTGAACCCGGAGAAGGTCCGGAATTTGATCACCACCGTGACCCCGATCGATTTCCACACCCAAGACGATATGCTCAGTCACCTGTTTCGGCACGTCGATGTCGATCTCCTGGTAGATAGCAGCGGTAATATCCCCGGCGATTTGCTGAATATGATCTTCCTGTCGCTGAAGCCGTTCAGGCTGGCGCAACAGAAATACGTGCAGATGCTGGATGGTCTCGATGACGAAGAGGCAACGAAGATGTTTCTGCGGATGGAGAAGTGGATTTTCGATAGTCCCGCACTCGCCGGCGAGGCCTTCCGGCAATTCCTCGGCGGCTTTTATCAGAACAACGATTTAGTCAAGGGAAATATCGCCATCGGCGGGCACAAAGTGGATTTGAAGGCGCTTGAAATGCCTATTCTCAATATCTATGCGCGTGATGACCATCTCGTACCACCAGCCGCATCGCTTGCCTTGGGCGATTATGTGGGTAGCAAGGACTATAAGGTATTAGAGTTCCCGGGGGGACATATCGGGATTTATGTGAGTTCGCGTGCGCATGTTGTTTTACCAAAGGCAATTGGGGAATGGCTCGGGGAGCGTTGAAATCGCCGGTGGCGGAGCGATAATAGATCTTTCTTGCCACGCCCCACAGCGGGAGGACTGAGGATTGAATATTGGCCGCACGGGTCCGGCCGAGCGGATAGTACGGCAGCTCGGTCAATTACGTTACAAGAATCTTTTTCTCATTGCCGCGGCGTTGTTGCTGGTCGACCTCGCGATCCCCGATATCATTCCTCTGCTCGATGAGATTCTACTCGGGATCCTGACATTGGTATTGTGGTCATGGCGAAGACCCAAGCGCGAGGTGCAAGCACTGACAAAGCAAAAGAGACCCCCTCATTAGCCTGAAGAACAGGCCAGTGAGGGGAGAGGGAGGTCGAAACAAGTGAGAACAAGCTCTGAGGGGATAGTGTTCCGCGCTGATTAAGCCGCTTTTTTTGTTTGTGTCTTGGCCGTAGGGACGATCGACTGCGCCGTGTCGGTAACCGCTTGCAGACCGCCTTCGAACCACCCCTGGTAGTCG
The DNA here is from genome assembly GCA_030639105.1 of Gammaproteobacteria bacterium. Classification (GTDB taxonomy): domain Bacteria; phylum Pseudomonadota; class Gammaproteobacteria; genus UBA11873. The sequence continues at coordinate 1,289 of DAOWDI010000264.1, forward strand.
TCTTTCGATTTAACCACGATCTCGGTGGCTGCTTTGATCGTCGTGATGACTTTACCGTTGTATTCGCTGGTCAGTTTTAGTTGCTCGCTCACTAGTTCTTGGGCACCCTTCGCCTCACCGACGAGTGATCCGAACTGACTACTCATTTCAAGCGCCGAGTTGAATAGGTCTATATTCTTCACCGCCAGTTGTTCGATAAGCTTTGTGTTGATGGTTTCGAGTTCCTTCGCGGATTCCGCCGCTGCCTTGCTGAATATGCCGAACTGTCCAAAGTAATTGTTTTCCATCATCTTTTTCCCATATAGGTCATGTGTGTAAATGATATTGTGCACTGCAATATTTATTGCAGTGCACAATATCCATAAAAGATCCCCATGTCAAGGCATGATCCGCGCAAAAATGAGCTTTTTTTACCTGCCAGCTTCGGACCTGTGATGGTGCCTTGGAGCCGGTGGGAGGACAGAAAGCTGGATGGCCCACTTCAAATTTGCAACAGGGTTCGTTAACATTGCCGCTCCACCACGTGCCGCGATAGCGGCGCTTCCCAGTAATATAGATGTCGCAATGGACCTCTCGTTTTGTCCATTATGAGGAGACAATTTCTAATGACGAAAAATCCCGAATTGGCAGCGTGGGTAGATGCGGTCGCATCGTTAACGAAACCGGATAATATTCATTGGGTTGATGGTTCTGAGACCGAGTATGGCGACCTAATTAAAGGCATGTTGGCCGATGGGACGTTGGAGAAATTGAATGAGGAGACCTATCCGAATTGTTTTCTGCATCGCTCTGATCCGAATGACGTCGCCAGAGTCGAACACTTGACCTTTGTGTGTACCACTGATAGCGAAGACGCGGGCCCGAACAACAATTGGATGGACCCTGCCGAGGCACACACCAAGGTTGACGAACTATTCAAGGGTTGCATGCGGGGCCGGACGATGTATGTCATCCCCTACCTGATGGGCCCCTACGGATCGCCGTTTTCGCGCGCGGGGGTCGAGATCACCGACAGCGCTTATGTCGTGGTAAATATGCGGATCATGGCCCGTATTGGACGACGCGCGCTCGATCATATCGAGGGCGGGAACTCATTCGTTCGCGGCCTCCACTCGGTCGGTGAGCTCGATCCCGAAAAGCGCTTCGTTATGCATTTCCCAGAAGAACTGATGATCAAGAGCATTGGCTCGGGCTACGGCGGTAATGCACTTTTGGGTAAGAAGTGTCATGCGCTTCGGATCGCTAGTTGGCAGGCACGCACCGAAGGCTGGTTGGCCGAACATATGCTGATACTCGGTATCGAGGATCCCACCGGCAATAAGACCTACGTCGCCGCGGCGTTCCCGTCGGCATGTGGTAAAACCAACTTGGCGATGCTCGTGGCCCCGCCCGCGCTAGATGGGTGGAAGGTGTGGACGATAGGAGATGACATCGCCTGGTTGCATTTGGGTGAGGATGGGCGGCTTTGGGCAATCAACCCCGAGGCGGGGTTTTTCGGTGTTGCACCCGGTACCAGCTTGAGCACAAATGCGAATTGCATGCATACGCTCGGGCGAAATGCGATCTATACGAATGTCGCGATGACGTCGGATAAAGAACCGTGGTGGGAGGGGATCGATGGCCCAAAACCGAGCGAGTTGATCGATTGGCAGGGCCGTCCGCACGATGTGGAAAAAGGCCCCGCTGCCCATCCGAATTCGCGCTTCACGGTCGCCGCATCGCAATGCCCTAGTTACTCGGACCAGGCAAATGTACCGCAGGGTGTGCCCATATCGGCCTTAATTTTTGGTGGACGCCGCTCCGCGGTGGCGCCGTTGGTGTTCGAGGCCCTCGATTGGGAACATGGGGTTTTTACGGCTGCCGCGGTCGCCTCGGAGACGACCGCCGCCGCGACTGGGAAAGTGGGGCAGGTCCGGCGCGACCCAATGGCGATGAAACCTTTTTGCGGTTACAACTTTGCGGATTATTGGGCACATTGGCTGAGCTTCAAGGAGCGCTCTGAGAAGCTGCCGAAGATATTTAATGTGAACTGGTTTCGTAAGGATGCAAATGGAAGCTTCATGTGGCCCGGTTTCGGTGACAACCTGCGCGTTTTGCAATGGATTGTTGAACGTTGTCAGGGTAAGGCCGACGCAATTAAGTCCCCGATTGGACTGCTGCCGGATGGTAAGGACATAGACTTGAACGGCCTCGATCTCGAGCCTGAGACCATCGACGCACTACTGGCGATTGATCCAGAGATCTGGCATACGGAGGTCGAAGATATCGATGAGTATCTCAGTAGTTTTGGAGACCGGCTCCCGGGTGCCATACGTGCCCAGATCGATCGTATCAAACGCGAGATCTCCGAGTCTCAACACGCGGCCTGAACGGAAGAAAGGTCCCCGTCCGCCGTGATAAGCGGCTCGTTCATCTGGTGAAGTGAACTCGGGCGGGGACAGCGCCGCGTGAAGCTATTCGTCTTTATCCTTCTTGCTTTCGCCGGTACCCATCCCCGCCGCATTGAAGAAGCTCTCCTGCATCTGCTGCCACAGATCCATATTTTCTTGTGCAACTTCCGTTAAGGTTGCCGACATGGGGTTGCTCTTCATGGCTCCACTGATATGTTCTTGGAAGCGCTGCTGCTGCTGCTGGAATAGATTAAGGCTGTTGCGGAGAAATTCGCCCGCCGGGCTCTGGAGCGAATTTCCGTAGAAGCCAATGAGCTGTTCCAGTACGTCGGTGCTGAACATCGGCTCCCCACTTTCCTCCTGCTCGATAATGATCTGCAGAAGGATACTGCGGGTGATATCTTCGTCGGATTTCTTATCGATGACGCAGAACGCTACCCCGTTGAGAACTAGCTCACGGATGTCACTCAAGGTGACATATTTGCTCTCGGCTGTGTCATAGAGCCGTCGGTTCGGGTACTTCTTAATGATGCGTTTGTCGGCTGAGTCGTTCATTTTACTCTCCCCGGGCGGGGGTGTTGCCGCCTGTCTGTAGACTATCGCTCCACCGCCAGGGCGACACCCTGACCGCCACCAATGCACAATGTCGCGAGGCCTTTGTGGGCGTTGCGGCGGGTTAATTCGTGCAGCAAGCTTACTAGGATCCGGGTTCCCGATGCACCGATCGGATGCCCCAGCGCTATCGCGCCCCCGTTCACGTTTACCTTAGTGAGATCCCAACCAAGGTCGCGATTGACCGAGATTGCCTGTGCGGCGAATGCTTCGTTGGCTTCGATGAGATCCAGATCCGCCGGCTGCCACCCCGCTTTGTGCAGACATTTACGGGTCGCTGGAATCGGCCCCGTACCCATGATCGCGGGATCGACGCCGGCGCTGGCGTAGGACTTAATCGTTACAATCGGTTCGAGACCAAGTTCTACGGCTTTGGTTGCACTCATAACGACAACTGCCGCGGCGCCGTCATTGATCCCGGATGCGTTGCCGGCGGTCACGCTACCATCGGCCTTGAATGCCGCGCGGAGTTTCCCGAGACTGGCTGCCGTAACGCCGGCGCGGGGAAATTCATCGCGCTCGAAGCGCACCGGGTCGCCTTTGCGCTGTGGGATCTCGATGGGTACGATTTCCGCCGCAAAGCGTTCCTCGCCGAGTGCGGCTTGTGCCTTTTGCTGGGTGGCCGCGGCAAACTCGTCCTGATCTTCCCTACTGATATCATACTTCTCAGCGATGTTCTCAGCGGTGATGCCCATATGGTACTCGTTGAACGCGTCGCTCAAGCCATCGATAACCATTGAATCGATGAGCTTCCAATCGCCCATCTTCGTTCCAATACGCGATTTCGGCAATAGGTGAGGGGCCGCGCTCATGTTTTCCTGACCGCCGGCTATGATGATATCCGCATCGCCGCACCGGATCGCCTGAGCCGCAAGGTGTACAGCCTTGAGTCCGCTGCCGCAAACTTTATTTATCGTCATAGCCGGTACTGAATGCGGCAGGCCGGCTTCGATGGCCGCCTGTCGCGCCGGATTCTGACCGCTGCCGGCACTCAGTACCTGGCCCAGGATAACTTCGTCAACCAATTGCGGATCGAGTCCTGTGCGGTCCATTAACGCCCTGATGACGTTGGCACCCAGCTTGTGCGCGGGGATAGTGCTGAGCGATCCGCCGAAGGATCCCACAGCTGTTCTCAGCGCCGCAACGATGACTGTGTCTTGCATGATTCCCCCCTTGCGGGCTTCGCGACACGTAGGTATCGAACCGATCTTTGTACTCTACGCTGCACTGCACAATGTTACAAGCGGGACCGGTCATCACTCACGGCGCCGCATACTCTTTAGAGATGGATAGTGCGCGAATCAACACCAAGCGCGGCTTCGTGCAACCCTTCGGCCAAGGTTGGGTGAGCGTGTACGGTACGTGCGATATCTTCGGCGCTGGCGCCGAATTCCATGGCGAGTACCGCCTCGGCGATCAATTCCGACGCTTGCGGCCCGATGATGTGCACGCCGAGGACCGCATCACTGTGAGCATCGGCGATGATCTTTATAAAGCCGTCGGTCTCACCCATCGTCCGGCCGCGCCCGCTCGCCATGAACGGAAATTTGCCGATGGCATAACGACGGCCTTGCGCCTTTAAGTCCTGTTCCGTTGCGCCGACCCATGCGATTTCGGGCCAGGTATAGATCACCCACGGTACGAGCTCGAGGTCAATTTGTGGAGACTGTCCGGCAATTTGTTCGGCCACCGCGATCCCTTCCGCGGAGGCCTTGTGCGCCAGCATCGGACCGCGCACGACGTCGCCGACGGCATAGATGTGGTCGAGATTCGTGTGGCACTGCGCATTGACATTGATAAATCCATGCTCGTCCAATTCCAGGCCACTCGCCTCAGCGCCGAGTCCTTCCGTATTCGGTACGCGGCCGACGGCAACGATCAGTTTGTCAACTTCGAGCCTTTGTTCGCCGTCCGTGTTTTCGTAGGTGACGCTGACCTTGGACCCGGACGTCTCGGTCGCGGTGACCTTCGTTGCGAGGCGAATGTCGAGCCCCTGTCGGCCAAGTAAGGTTTTCGCTTCTTTGGCAACGTCCTTATCGGCACTCGCCAGAAAATCGGGTAACGCCTCGAGGATGGCAACCTTGGACCCAAGGCGCCGCCATACGCTACCGAGTTCGAGACCGATAACACCGGCGCCAATGATCCCGAGCGTCTCGGGAACTTTGTCGAAGGCCAGTGCCCCAGTGGAATCGACGATCATTTCCTGATCGACAACCGCCGGGGGGATCACCGCCGGTACCGAGCCGGTCGCGATAATGACGTTTCGGGCCGCGAGCGTGGAGATGAGATCTCCATCGCGACTGCTGATGTTGATGTCGCGACCGGCGGTCAGTTCGCCACTTCCTTCTATCCAGGTTACGCCGTTCTTCTTGAATAGACCGGCGATGCCTTGAGTCAGGATCTTGATGATTTTTTGCTTGCGTTTCTGCATCGCCGCAATGTCCATTGATATCTCCTTCGCATCGATGCCATGGTCTTTTGCGTGCAGTTGTAAATGCTCGTAATGATGCGATGAGTCCAGCAGCGCTTTCGACGGGATACACCCGACGTTCAAACAGGTACCGCCGAGCGTCGCTTTGCCCCGTGGATGAACACCACGTTCGACGCATGCGGTCTTCAGGCCTAGTTGGGCGGCGCGGATCGCCGCGACGTAGCCGCCCGGTCCGCCGCCGATTACAACGACATCGTATTTATCCATTGTATTGTGTCCTTGCTAATGGGGTCGCGGGCGAGTGGCCTGCGTATGCCGCGGCCTTCCCCATAGGGTTTATCTTGACCCGGTCAGATCCGCAGAACAAAGCGTATCGGATCCTCGATGGTCTTGCGTATCGTGTCGAGGAATTGGATCGCCTCGCGTCCGTCGATGATGCGATGATCATAGGAGAGCGCCACATACATCATCGGGCGGATGACGACCTCGCCATTCTCCGCGATCGGCCGCTCCTGAATCTTATGCATTGCGAGGATAGCACTTTGCGGTGGGTTCAAGATCGGCGTTGACATGAGCGAACCGAACACACCGCCGTTGCTGATCGTAAACGTGCCTCCGGTGAGTTCTTCGAGAGTCAGCTTCCCATCACGGGCGCGCTCAGCGTAGTCGCGTATTTTTCGTTCTACCTCAGAAAAAGGCATGTGCTCGACGTCGCGCAGGATCGGGACGACGAGACCGCGTTCGGTTCCGACCGCAACGCCGATATCGTAATACCCGTGATAAATAACGTCATCTCCATCCACATAGGCGTTGACGATCGGGAAATATTTTAGTGCTTCGACGGCCGCCTTGACAAAAATCGACATGAAACCGAGCCGCACACCGTACTGCCTTTCGAATTCCTCTTTGTGCCGGACCCTGAGATCCATAAAGGGCTGCATATTGACCTCGTTGAATGTCGTCAGCAGCGCATTTTGTTGTTGCGCCTGGAGCAGACGTTCGGCGGTACGTTTACGCAGCCGGGTCATCGGGACGCGTTCTTCGGGTCGCGCCACGGACGGGTCCTCGGGTCGCGGCTGCACCGTCGTCGCCGGTGCCGGCGCCTCGTCCTTCTCGTCCTGTCTGACCTTGAGGTAGCTGAGGACATCGGCCTTGGTCAGACGGCCATCCTTGTCGCCGACCGCAACCAGCGACGGGTCGATGGCCTGTTCTTCGATCAGCTTGCGCACCGCGGGGCCGAAGCGAGGTGCCGTTGTGCCATCGGCGGCCCGCGGAGCAGCGGTCTGTTCATCGGCAGCGTCTACACTCGCCGTACCCTCGGTATCGATGATACAAAGGACGACGTCGGGGAGGACGACGTCGCCGGGTTGGTGTAAGAGTTCCTTGACGATCCCGCCTTCGGGCGCGGTGATTTCAAGCGTGACCTTATCGGTTTCAAGGTCGATAAGGTTTTCGCCGCGGGCAACCGCCTCTCCGGGTTGCTTATACCAGTCCAACAGGGTTGCGTCCGGGACCGATTCCGCGAGTGTTGGCACCTTGACTTCAATTAGCACGGTTGGCTCCTCTCAAAAATTCCGATGCGCCGTTGATAGACCGCGATCGCGGGCATGTGTGGCACTACAGGGCGTCCGCTTTCATTCTCGTTCGATATCGTGCATCGACTATCTCGCACTCCACCACCTGCGAACACCCCTATTTTTTTTGACATCCAATCGATCACGCCGATTGCTCTTGAGCATCTTCGCCGATTTCCGCAATTCCAAGCGCTTCTTCGACAAGTTGCCGCCGCTGTTCGAGATGCACAGAGATATACCCCACGGCGGGGGATGCGGCATAAGGGCGCGCGACACAGCGCAAGGGTTTATCTTCCGGGAAACAGCCTCTAAGATGACGTTTCGATAACAGCGTCGACCAGGCACCCTGGTTCCGCGGTTCTTCCTGGACCCAAACTAATTCTTGCGCGCCAACGTACCCATTGATAATTTCAACGAGTTCTTTGTGCGGGTAGGGATAAAGCTGCTCAAGCCGAATGATAGCGATCGTGTTGATATTGTGCTCACGGCGCGCCTCGAGCAGGTCAAAGTAGACTTTACCACTGCAAACCAGGATCCGCGTAACCGTCGGTTTATCAATGTTGTCGATTTCGTCGATGACATTTTCAAAGCGCTTGCTTTCGATGTCATCGAGCGTCGACGTTGACAGTTTATGGCGCAACAGGCTCTTTGGGCTCATGACGATGAGCGGCTTACGGAATGGACGCAGCATTTGGCGGCGCAACAAATGAAACATTTGCGCGGGCGTTGTCGGGTACACCACCTGTATATTGTCCTCGGCGCATAATTGCAGATAACGCTC
>DAOWDI010000210.1 GCA_030639105.1 Gammaproteobacteria bacterium
CGGCGCGCCAAATACCTTGTTCGGCGGATTTAAAATGATTCCGCCGCATCACCGCGACCGCTCGCAAACCGAGATCGGCGAGGAATTACAGTATAAGCTCGCCAGCATCGCCGGTATGCAGATTTCCGCGTTCCCGCGTCCGAGCTTGCCGGGCGCCGGGCGTGGACTGCCTGTACAGTTCGTTATACTCAGCGCGACGGATTACGCCGATCTCGATCGCGGCGTAGACGAACTACTCGGCCATGCGCTCGAAAGCGGGAAGTTCATCTTTCTGCAAAAAGCAGTCGAATTTACGCGCCCCAAGACCAATATCGTGCTGGATAGGGATCGCGCAGGCGCGCTTGGCATCGATATGGAGGAGATCGGCCGCACGCTCGCGTTATTCCTCGGCGAAAACTACGTCAACTGGTTCAATTACGAAGGCCGCAGCTATAAGGTCATCCCTCAAGTCGCCCGGGAATACCGCGCTACCCATGATATGCTGCAGGGATACTACGTCCGCTCCGGTGAGGGGCGGTTGATACCGCTCGCAACGCTGGTTTCGTTCGAACAATTGGTGGAGCCGAGCGACAGGACCCAGTTTCAGCAATTGAATTCCCTCATCCTCCAAGGGGTTCCGGCGCCCGGGGTAACCCTGGGTGACGCGATCGAATACCTGAATAGTGAAGCGAAAAAAATCCTGCCGCGGGAATATTCATGGGATTACGCCGGGATGGCGCGACAATACGCCCAACAGGGTAACGTACTGATCATGACCTTCTTCGTCTCGATCATAATCATCTATCTCGTTTTAGCCGCGCAGTTCGAAAGTTGGCGCGACCCCCTGATAATCCTCATGTCGGTACCGATGTCAATCGCGGGGGCGCTGGCCTTCATCGCCTGGGGCTTCGGTACGATCAACATCTACACCCAGTTGGGTTTGATCACCCTGATTGGGGTGGTCACGAAAAACGGGATCCTTATCGTCGAGTTCGCAAACCGTTTACAGACGACCAAAGGCTTTCCCAAACGTGAAGCTGTCGAACGAGCAGCCATGATCCGCCTGCGGCCGATCTTGATGACCAGCATTGCCATGATCGTAGCGATGGCGCCCTTGCTCGGCGCGAGCGGCCCGGGCGCGGTGAGTCGTTTTCAGATGGGCCTCGTCATCACGACGGGCTTAGGGATCGGGACAATATTTACCCTGTTCGTCGTCCCGGCCTACTACCTGCTCATTGCCCAGGACCATCGCGGCACCAGCACTAACAGCGCCATACCGCAAACGTGCCAGCGCGACGATTGCAAGTCAAAATGATGTGCGTGGCCCAGCCATATGTCTCGCGCCCAGGTCACAAAGGAGAACCGACAGCCATACCGACTTGCAAAGCATCGGTTAGCGATACCAAATTCATTCTCAATGAGCTGTTTGATGAAGAACGCCTTGGCCAATGCCGGCGCGGCATCTTCTTAGAGCGAATGCATCCGCAACCTATCCTAAAATTATTCACCTATGCAGCGGCATTATGCCGATCGCTGGTCCATGGAGAAGCGTGGTCACGGGATATTCATGCGACATTTTGACGAACTATTCGAACTGGCGGCCGCGCGCAAAGGCGGCCCGCGCGCGCTCGGGAAGATGATCCCCAAGCCAAAGAGTCCCAGTGCCTTGGGCAAGATCCCGGATGACCGCTGGCTCAGCGAAATGACAAAAAGCGTATTTCAGGCAGGCTTCGTGTGGCGCGTCGTCGAGGCAAAATGGCCCAACTTCGAACGCGCATTCGACAACTTCGACGTGCACAGCGTCGCCTACCTGTCCGACGAATCGATCGAGGATCTATTGCGCGATGCGACGATAATTAGGCACTATCAGAAAATACTCGCCGCGCGAGCGAATGCAGCCTTCCTTCTCGATCTCGCCGAGGAACACGGATCCGTGGCCAGATTCTTTGCCAGCTTTCCCTCAAACGCCTACATCGACCTGCTCGATTGCCTGAAAAGACGCGCAAGCCGCATGGGCGGTACATCGGCACAGTATTTTCTCCGCGCCATTGGCAAAGATTCGTTCATACTCTCTCGTGACGTCGTCAGCGCGCTGGTGCGCGAAAAAGTTGTCGACCGCGGCGCAACGTCGAAACGCGATCTCCAGGCGGTGCAGACGGCGTTCAATACCTGGTGCGAACAAGGCGGCCATTCCCTGACCAAAGTCAGCCGGGTCCTCGCCATGGGCATCGATTCATGATCCGGATCCGGGAGCTCGACCATATCGTCCTGCGCGTAAGAGAGCCGCGGACGATGATCGATTTTTACTGCGATGTTTTGGGCTGCCGTCTCGAGAAACGCCAGGAGACACTTGGCCTGATTCAATTGCGGGCTGGCAGTTCGCTGCTCGATTTGGTGCCGATTCAGAGCGAACTCGTAGGCACCAGTGCGCCGACGAACACCGGTATAAGCTTAGACCACTTCTGTTTTCGCATCGATCCGTTCGACGCCGGTCAAATCACCGATCATCTGTCTCGCTATGGTATTGACGCCGGTGAATTATCATCGCGCTATGGCGCGGAAGGGATGGGA
>DAOWDI010000219.1 GCA_030639105.1 Gammaproteobacteria bacterium
GGATAAGTCCCGCAACCTGGATGATCGCCTGTCCGGCCGGCGTAATTTCAGTCAGGTGCTTACCGCTACGCTGAAATACCTGCACGCCAAGCTCGTCTTCGAGCAAGCGGATCTGCTTGCTTACACCTGGTTGCGAGGTAAACAAGCTCTCAGCGGTCGCCGATACATTCAGCTCATGCTTGGAGACCTCCCAGATATACCTCAACTGCTGTAGCTTCATTGTTACTTCCCCATTCGAGTCGATCTAAAAACCAGGTTACTTATTACAATAGATTATAGATGAGAATCGTCAACGGCAACCGGGTGGTCATCCGTCCCAGCTCCACAACGCCCGTTATTGTTTCGCGCGCTACGTTACACTTCGATGCATGAATAATCCGAGCGCTGGTCACACGCCGGTGATGCAACAATACCTGCGCATCAAAGCAGAATACCCCGATGTTCTGCTGTTCTACCGCATGGGCGATTTCTACGAACTGTTTTTCAATGATGCGCACCGTGCCGCCAAACTCCTCGATATTACGCTCACGAAACGCGGTGTCAGCAACGGGGAACCGATCCCCATGGCTGGCGTACCCGCTCACGCCGTCGACGCATATCTGGCGCGCTTGATCAGGCTCGGCGAATCGGCGGTTATCTGCGAACAAGTCGGCGATCCCTCCGCATCTCGAGGGCCGGTGGAACGGCGCGTTCAGCGGATCATCACTCCGGGTACCGTCACCGAAGATGAGCTACTCCCCGAACGCGAAGACAACTTAATTGCCGCGCTGAATGATCTCAATAGCGAATACGGCCTCCCTTGGCTGGACATCAGTTCGAGCCGCTTCCACTTAATGCGGCTCGATTCCCTCGAAGAGGTCAGCAGCGAATTAGAGCGCCTGCGTCCAGCCGAATTACTGATCCGCGAGTCGTTCGACGATGAAGTGCTAAAGGGATCCGCGACAAACATCCAACCTCGACCGGACTGGTTCTACGATGCCGCGGTGGGAGCGCGCAATTTGTGCGCGAAATTTGGCACCCGTGACCTCAGCGGATTCGGCTGCGAAGGGATGGATAGCGGGATCGGGGCCGCGGGTTGCGTACTCAAGTACTGCGAGGACAGTTACCGCGGCCAGCTGACGCACCTTCAAGGTTTAAGGCTCGAACAACGAGCCGAAACGGTTTTGATGGATCCGGCAACAAGGCGCAACCTCGAACTGAACATCAACATCCATCAGCATTCATCGGCACCCACGCTCATTGGCCTGCTCGATACGACAGCGACGGCCATGGGCGGGCGCCTGTTACGGCGCTGGCTGCAGGCACCCAACCGCAACCAGGACGTGCTGCGACTGCGACACCACGCCGTCGGCGAATTCCTGGCAAACCCATCCCTCGACGACCTACGGGATGACCTCAAGCAGATCGGTGATATAGAGCGCATTACGAGCCGGATCGCACTGAAGTCGGCGAGACCACGGGATCTTGCGCAATTGCGCCAATCGCTTGGCGCGATCCCAGACCTGCGCGAACGCTTTGCGGCGGTTGACAGCCCACGTATCGGCGAGTTGTGCGCAAACTGCGGCACACATCGGGACTTGTTTCAAATACTCGGTGCAGCTTTAGTCGAATCCCCCCCGGTGCTAATCCGCGACGGCGGCGTGATTGCACCGGGCTACGACACGGCGCTCGATGACCTGCGCGCAATTGGCGAGGATGCCGATCAATTTCTCATCAACCTCGAAAAAAATGAACGAGCGCGTAGCGGGCTGGCATCGCTCAAAGTCGGCTACAACCGCGTTCATGGGTACTACATTGAGATCAACCGCTCACAAAGCGACCGGGTTCCGGATGACTACTCACGTCGACAAACGCTCAAATCCGCCGAGCGATTCGTCACCCCGGGACTCAAGACGTTTGAAGCACGCATACTCTCGGCTAAGGAGAAAACACTGCGCCTCGAGAAGGCGCTATATGACAAGCTGCTCGACCAGATCGGTGCACACATCGGCGCACTGCAAAACACGGCGGCGGCACTCTCCGAACTCGACCTATTGGCGAGTTTTGCCGAGCGGGCCGATACCCTGTCGATGGTGGCGCCAGTATTTACCGACGAGGCGACGCTGAGCATTCGTCAAGGCCGGCATCTCATCGTCGAACACGCGAGTACCTCGCCTTTCGTCGCCAACGACCTCGATCTTGACGACGAATGCCGCATGCTCATTATCACCGGTCCGAATATGGGCGGGAAATCGACCTACATGCGACAAACGGCTTTGATTGTGATCATGGCCCACATTGGCAGCTTCGTCCCAGCCGCAGCCGCGACAATCGGTCCGGTGGATGCGATTTTTACGCGCATAGGCGCGGCGGATAATCTGGCCGGCGGCCAGAGTACCTTTATGGTTGAAATGACCGAAACGGCGAACATCTTACATAATGCAACGCCTTGTAGCCTCGTCCTGATCGATGAAATCGGACGTGGGACGAGTACCTTCGATGGCGTCGCCCTGGCGTGGGCGGCGGCGGATCACCTAGCGCGGGTGAACCAGTCGTTCACGCTTTTTGCAACCCATTATTTCGAACTCACCGCGTTATCCGAAAGTCTTCTCCAAGTTCACAACGTGCGCCTGGACGCAGTCGAGAATGGCGACGAGATCGTCTTCATGCATAGCGTCAAGCACGGGCCTGCAAGCCGCAGCTATGGTCTCGCCGTCGCACTCCTGGCC
>DAOWDI010000220.1 GCA_030639105.1 Gammaproteobacteria bacterium
GCCGGATCTGACCCAAGTGCACGGCGAAGGCCACCATCACCCAGCTCGTTGACTTGTCGAGCAACTTCCAGGATGGCGTCCGCCTTCCCCAGGTGTCCAAAAACGGCCAACAGGCGTCTTCGCGCGTTGCCGTCGATTTCAGGAACAAGCTAGCCCGCGGCGTGGTGCCGAGGCTTGAGAGGACGGCGAGAAAATTTTCTTGTATGACGTATACCCCGAGCGGTAGCGCCAGGGTAATGCCGATCACGAGGATACTGAGAATAACAGCCCCACGATTGGAGCATAGATCCGCAATAACATCCGACACCGATGCCCGGTGTTGGCGGAGCCATGCCGTCAGCGACCACGTTTTGCGCCGCCGGGCGGCGGGCCGTTGAGCGCCGATCATCTTCACACCTAATGACTCAACCGACCGCGCACACCTGGCCGGAGGAGAGTGCGATCCTGCGGTGGTTTTGCTGCCGGATCAGCTCTAGATCGTGTGTTGCGATCAACACGGTCACCCCGATATCGTTGAACTGTCCGAACAACTTCAGAATATCCACCGAAAGCGCCGGATCGAGGTTCCCTGTCGGTTCGTCCGCCAGCAGGATCCGTGGACGATTGACTACCGCACGGGCAATGCCGACCCGCTGCTGCTCCCCACTGGACAAGCTGCGTGGGGGCACTTTTTCTTTGGCCAACAGTCCTACCTTGTCTAGTGCGGCGCGCACCCTTTTTTGCGTCTCCGTCGAGCGATGCCCGGCGACGACGAGGGGCAAGGCAACGTTGTGGAATACGGACCGATTGGCCAGCAGGCGATGCTCTTGGAAGATAAATCCAATTCGGCGTCGATAATAGGGGATCTGACGGCGCGGGACGCGCTCCAGATTGCGACCGTCGACGATGACCTGCCCGCGAGTGACTCGTTCGACCAAGGCGATGAGTCGCAACAAGGTGCTCTTGCCGGCACCGGAATGTCCAGTCAAGAATACGAGCTCACCCTCCTCAATCTCGAGTGACACATTTTTCAACGCGTCCTGCCCGCGCCCATAAGATTTGTAGACATTGTCGAATCTAATCATTCGACCGTTTCACCCGGCTCAATGGGCGCATCACCAAACAAGGCCTCGGCGAAATCCCGCGCCGCGAACGTTTGCAGATCGTCGTAGCCCTCGCCGAGGCCGATAAATCGTACGGGAAGACTGAGTGCGACAGCGAGCGCGAACAGGATACCGCCCTTCGCGGTACCGTCGAGCTTCGTCAGGGTAATGGAATCGATCTCGATCTGAGCATGAAACAGTTTTGCTTGAGTAAGCGCGTTTTGGCCCATCGTCGCGTCCAGAACCAGCATGGTCTCGTGCGGCGCGCTCCTATCGAACTTCTTAACTACCCTTTTGACTTTCTCCAACTCGGCCATCAGGTTGGCTTGGGTGTGCAGGCGCCCGGCGGTGTCGGCGATCAGAACGTCGATGTGCCGAGCGTTAGCCGCTGAGCAGGCGTCGAAGATGACCGATGCGGGATCGGCGCCGGCACTCTGGGCGATCACCGGGATGTCGAGACGCCTGCCCCATTCGGTTAGTTGTTCGACAGCCGCGGCACGAAAGGTATCTCCGGCGGCGAACATAACGCTTTGCCCGGACTCTTTAAGCCGTCGTCCAATCTTGGCGATGGTTGTCGTTTTGCCGGCGCCGTTGACACCCACGACAAGGATGACAAAAGGACCAGGATGTAGCGGAGGTATTTCCAGCGGTGATTCGCAATCGGCAAGTATGTCGGTCATCTCATCGATCACGATAGGGATCAGCTCCTCGTCTCCAGCCATACCGCGTGATTGCACACTTTCAACTATCCGCACGGTCGTCTCGATGCCGCAGTCAGCGACAAGCAGCGTGGATTCCAACGTCTCGATGGTTGCCGCATCAATAGCCTTTCTCTTGCCTAAAGCGGCCTTCAAACCGCCGAGCAGGCCATTACGGGTTCGCGAGATCCCCTCTGCTAAACGTTTAAGCATTTACTCGTGCCAACTGCAGACAGACTGGATCGTGCAACGGTGTCATGTAGAACCCATCCTTATTAAAATTGTTAAAGTGCGACCGCGCCGCGATATTCGCATGAGCGAGGCGGGCGATGCAACGCGCAGCTGAATAACGTCGAGATGGGTTCTATTGTACTAATCGGATATCCTATTCCCCCCGTTGAATCGGGCCATTGGCGGAGCCGAAGCGATCTGCCAGTGGTCTTGCACTGAAACGAATTAATATACCCGGAGGTTTACCGTGCGCCACTTCGTCAAGTTGCTTGCCATCTGCCTGATACTCCTGGCGGAACGAGTTCCGGCGGCGGATCGGACTCATGAGTTTGTGCTGGACAATGGACTCAAACTCGTCGTCCAGGAGGATCATCGCGCACCGGTCGCGGTCATCCAAATCTGGTATAAAATAGGATCGAGTTACGAATACGACGGCATCACTGGTATCTCGCATGCACTCGAACACATGATGTTCAAGGGCACGAAAGAGATTGGGCCGGGAAGGTTTTCCCAAATCGTCGCCGCGCATGGGGGCAACGAAAATGCCTTTACCAGCACGGACTATACGGCTTACTTTCAGACCTTCTCGGCGGACAACGTCGAGCTCAGTTTCGAGTTGGAAGCCGACCGGATGCGAAATCTGCTGTTGGCCGATGCCGAATTTAAAAATGAGATCCGTGTCGTCCTCGAGGAGCGGCGGCTGCGTACGGATGACAACCCGCAAGCGCTTCTCGGCGAGACCGCTCGCGCCGTCGCTTACCAGACCAGTCCGTATCGGCAGCCGGTGATCGGCTGGGCCGCCGATGTACAGGGCATGCAGGTCGAAGACTTGCGGGATTGGTATCGACGATGGTATGCCCCGGATAATGCGACGCTGGTCGTTATTGGCGATGTCGAGCCGGCGCACATTCACACCTTGGCCAGGAAGCATTTCGGGCCGATTGCGCGGCAGCACTTGGATGCACCTAGAAATAGGCCGGAAGTGCCGCAACATGGTACTAAAACCGTGACGTTAACGAGCAATAAAGCGCGCGTACCCGAACTCTACATGGCCTATAAGGCCCCCGTCTTGAACAACGCTCTTGCGACCAACAGTCAGATCAAACAATGGGAAATCTATGCGCTCGATGTGTTGTCCGAAACACTTGACGGTGGACCCAGCGCGCGCCTGCAACGTCGGCTCGTCCGCGACACCGGTATCGCGGCACGGGTCAGTGCCGACTACTCCTCGGTGTCGCGGCTCGCCACGCTATTTAGCTTCAGCGCTACGCCGAGCGGGGAGCATACGCTAGAAGATCTCGAGCAGGCGATCATTGAGGAGATCAAGCAATTGCAGGATGAACCACCAAGCGTGGCTGAACTCGATCGCATCAAGACCCAAGTAGTTGCCGATAGGGTCTTTGAGCGCGATTCTATGTTTTATCAAGGCCTCATCATTGGGACGCTGGAGTCCGTGGGCCTCGACTGGCACCTGAACGATGAATACGTCGACAAGATCAAGGGAGTGACGCCAGATCAGGTTCGTGCCGTGGCGGCGAAATATCTGGTGTCAGACCGGCTCACCGTCGCGAAACTGTTGCCAGCCGCGGGAGAATAAAGCAAATGAAAATACGCCAATTTATCGCCCTTGCCGGGACCATGCTATTCATGGCGACGGCGGTTCATGGTGCCCCAAATATTCAACACTGGGTGACGGACAACGGCGCACGAGTATTTTTTATTAAAGCCTCGGAGATCCCGATCTTCGATATCCGCTTCGTCTTCAGTGCCGGAAGTTCGCGCGATCAATCAAAATTTGGGCTCGCGCGGCTCGTCAGCCATTTATTGAAAGAAGGGGCTGGGGAGCTCGACGCCAACGCCTTTAACGAGCGGTTGGCGGAAACCGGCGCCGTATTCTCGACCGGCGCCTTGCGCGACATGGCGTGGGTCTCATTGCGTTCGCTTGCCGATGAACAGTACTCGGTTCGCGCGCTCACACTCATGGAAAAGGTTCTGAGCCGTCCGCGCTTCGATGACGTTGCGTTCGAGCGCCGCAAGGCCAACGCACTCGTAGAAATTAGGCGTGAACAGCAATCGCCGTCAAAGATCGCGAATAAGGCGTTCTATAAAGCCGTGTACGGCGACCATCCATACGCTTCCCCCGTGCCCGGCACACAGACGTCGGTCAGTGCAATATCGCGCGAGGATATCACCGCGTTTCACCGTCGATATTATGTCGCAAAGAATACGACTATCGCGATCGTTGGCGCCCTCTCACGTGCTGAGGCGGAGCACATTGCCGCTAAATTGAGCGCCGGCATGGCGGCAGGAGGGCCGGCACGGGCACTGCCACCGGTTTCGATGTTGCCCAATGCCGCCAGCCACCACATCGAATTCCCGTCTATACAGAGCCATGTGCGCATCGGCCAGCCCGGGTTGAAGCGCGGTGATCCCGACTATTTCCCGTTGTTGGTCGGTAATCACGTCCTTGGAGGCGGCGGTCTGGTATCGATATTGTTTGATGAAGTTCGCGAAAAGCGGGGCCTCTCCTATAGCGTCAATAGCTATTTTTCCCCAATGGCCGAACTCGGGCCATTCACCGCATCGTTGCAAACCGACAATTCACAGCAGGATGAAGCGATCACCGTGCTGCGTAACGAACTCAACAAGTTCATTACACAGGGCCCAACGCCGGACGCGCTCAAGGCGGCTAAACAAAACCTGATCGGCGGCTTTCCACTGCGTATCGCGAGTAATTCCAAGACGGTGGAATATCTGGCGATGATTGGGTTCTATCGATTACCGCTCAACTATTTGCAGACCTTTACCGACCACGTCGCGGCGGTGAGGATCGAAGAGGTTAGGTCTGCTTTTCAAAGACGATTGGACCCCGCGAAAATGACAACGGTAGTAGTCGGCCGCTCGAATTCCAAAGATGGCTGAGGTGTGCGTGGCTGTCGACGGGCTAAGACGCTGAGGCCGTAACTGTGGTTGAACCCAAAGCGGTGCAGCCAAATCGCGCGATAAGCGGGCGGGTTAGAATCATCGGGGGTAATTGGCGCGGCCGGAAATTGTCCGTCGCGCCGCGATCCGCGTTGCGACCGAGCCCCGATCGCGTGCGCGAAACTTTATTCAACTGGCTGTCGCCTTACGTTTCGGGCGCCCGCTGTCTTGACCTTTTTGCCGGTACCGGCGTACTGGGTTTGGAAGCCGTATCGAGGGGCGCAGCCTCGGCAACGCTCCTCGACAGCGACCCGTTGATCGCCGATCAATTACATCAACACGTTGCCCTACTCGAAGCGGCAAATGTCAGCGTTATCGAAAGTGATGCGTTTCAATGGCTGGGTGGGCGTCAACCGGAACCCTTCGATATCGTATTTCTCGATCCACCATTCGCCGAGGGGTACATCGAACAGGCGATCGATGAATTGAATAAGGGGTGGCTAAGAAATCGCGCATGGGTGTATCTTGAGGCGGCAACAATCCCTATAGCGCATGTCGATGCGGCTGGGTGGCGGGTGATCCGTCGAGGGCAAACAGCGCAGGTCGATTTTGCCCTGGCCGAGGTCAGGCACAAGTCGTCTGCTTAGCTCGCTCGGTTCTACTAGCCATTCGAACACGGCCTTTTGATATGGGAGTAATCAGTTGACGAAATCCGCTATATATCCCGGTACGTTCGACCCCATCACGAACGGGCATGCGGATATCGTAGCCCGTGGAGCGCGAATATTTGATCGCGTTATCGTTGCGGTTGCTGGCAGCACAGCGAAATCCACGGCATTTTCCACCGATGAGCGAGTCGCGCTGGCGACAACGGTCCTAAGCGGCTACGAAAACGTCGAGATCACGCGATTCGACGGCCTGCTGGTCGAGTTTGCCAAGGCACACAACGCGTCGGCCATCCTGCGGGGACTGCGAGCGGTGTCGGATTTCGAATTTGAGTTTCAAATGGCTGGGATGAACCACCGTTTAGATGCTGACATCGATACCGTCTTTTTGACGCCGTCGGAGCAATTCCTGTTCATATCCTCCTCATTGATCCGCGAGATAGCGGCGCTCGGCGGCAACGTCTCCGAGTTTGTTCATCCGGCGGTCAGCGAAGCGCTGGGGGCGCGTTTGGGCGCATAGAAGCAGCATGCTTGAATCCGGGTCTTAAGAGCAGTTCTACCACCATGGCCTTGCTCATTACCGATCAGTGCATTAATTGTGATGTCTGTGAACCAGAGTGCCCGAACCAGGCAATCTTCGAAGGGGTCGAGCATTATGAGATCGATCCCCGGCGATGCACGCAATGCGTTGGTCATTTTGCGGTGCCTCAATGCGTCGAGGTCTGCCCGGTTGACTGCATACTGTCCGACCGCGAGACAATCGAAACCGAGGATCAATTGCTAGAGAAATTCAAACGACTGCAACTAACCGAAGGAGGACATAGGCAATGAGGGTGTCACGTTCGGTGCTGATCGCCGCGATCGGGTGCTGTCTGTTTGCCTGGGTCGCGGCGCGGGCATCGAGTCCCAACGTGCCGCTGCCGCCGCAAGCGGCGATAGCTTCGGCACATCCCGCCGCCACCGCCGCTGGGCGCGAGATCCTGCAGGCCGGTGGCAATGCGTTTGATGCGGCCGTCGCCATCGCCGCGGTGCTGGCGGTCGTCGAGCCGTACGGATCGGGGATCGGAGGCGGCGGCTTCTTTCTCATTCACCGCGCCGCGGACGGCAAGCAGCTAATGCTCGATGCACGCGAGAAGGCCCCGGGTGCGGCAACCCGCGACATGTATCTCGATAGGACGGGAGAGTTCGTTCGCGATCGTTCATTGAACGGCCCGCTTGCCGCCGGGATCCCGGGGATCCCTGCGGGGCTCGATCATCTAGCGGATCATTACGGGCGTCTACCACTCGGCCAGAGCCTCGCCCCGGCCGTGCGGCTCGCCGCCGA
>DAOWDI010000135.1 GCA_030639105.1 Gammaproteobacteria bacterium
ATGACCGGCCGGCGATAGCGGATCCCTATGCCCAAAATTGGTGTCAGAAAAATTGAAGTCAGTACCGAGCAAAGCGGTCGTCGTCTCGACAATTACCTCTCGGGGATCCTGAAAAACGTCCCAAAATCATTTATTTATCGCATCATTAGACGGGGGGAAGTACGCATCAACGGTTCGCGGTCGCGCCCGGAAACCCGACTCGCCGCCGCCGACGTCGTGCGCATTCCGCCGATGCACGACGTCGACAACGCAACACCCCTCATCGGCGCGGCAAAGCGCGAACTGATCGAGCGTTCCGCAATTTTTGAAAACGATGCCGTGCTGATACTCAACAAGCCCGCCGGCCTGGCCGTACACGGTGGGAGTGGATTACGTTTCGGCGTGATCGACATCATTCGCGAATTGCGTCCCGGGGATCCGGATATCGAACTCGCCCATCGCCTGGACCGCGAGACTTCCGGCTGTTTGGTATTGGCCAAGAACTATCCGGCCCTGCGCCTGGTCCAACAGCAACTCATCAATCGCGACAGCCACAAAACCTACCTCACACTGCTTCGGGGCAAACTGCCGCCAGGGTGCAGCAAAGTCGATCTCAACCTGGCCATATCGCGTAGGGACGGCGAGAAGCAAACGGTCATCGCGAAGCACGGAAAACATGCGATGACGGAATTTACCCTGGTCGAATCCATTGGTGACATGTCCCTCGCCGAGGCCAGAATCGCAACGGGGCGCACCCATCAGATCCGCGTCCACGCCGCGGCCATCGGTCACCCGCTCGCCGGTGACGGGAAATACGGCGATGATGCCATGAACGCAGACCTGCACCGATTGGGTCTGCGCCGCATGTTTCTACATGCCGCGTCGATTACCTTGAGTCCGGGTCCCGGGTTGCGCCCGCTGGCGGTCACCGCGCCGCTGCCGGCGGATCTTACCGAATTTCTGTCGGCCATGAGATGTCAAATAGCAGATTAATCATCGAGTCTCACCGAGGTGATCTCATGGCTCACCCCGACCGTGGATGCGGACGCCATTGCTCGAATCGTGACAAACTAAGGACATAATTATGCCGTGCGGCGAGCCGCGCCGGCGCCCTTACAATCCGGCGTTCTTCCTCAATCATTTCGGTGAACTGCCGGTCAAGTCGAGGAAGCATTAAGGCGCCGCCGGAATCGAACTATTTTAGGAGAGGTCAAATATCACATGATGACAACGGATAATGACGATAAAGTTGCTCGGGCGTTCGCCCGCGAGGCCTTGCGCGAACAGCGTCTGGCGCGGCGCTGGAATACCTTTTTCAAGGCGGCATTCTTGCTCTATCTTATCACCCTCCTGTTACTTTCCCTGCCCAACCTAATGTCGCGCTCGCTATTCGGCGACGAGGAGATCACGGCACTCATCGATGTGCGCGGGATCATCGCAGCCGACTCCCAGGCTAGTGCGGACAATATCATCACGGGTCTTCGTGCCGCCTTCAAAGACGGCAAAACGGCCGGCGTGATCATTCGAATCAACAGCCCCGGCGGCAGCCCCGTGCAATCTGGCTACATCAACGACGAGATCTATCGGTTGAAGGCACAGTATCCAGCTATCCCGGTATATGCGGTCATTCAGGATATCTGCGCCTCCGGCGGGTACTATATCGCGGTCGCTGCTGACGAAATCTATGCCAGCAAATCAAGCCTTGTCGGTTCGATTGGCGTGCGCATGGGCGGCTTCGGCTTCGTGAAATCGCTGGATAAACTCGGCATCGAACGCCGGCTCCTGACCGCCGGGGAAAACAAAGGTTTTCTCGATCCCTTTCTGCCGCTCAAGCAGGACGATGTTCAGCATGTGAGCGGATTGCTCGACAATATCCACGAACAATTCATCAACACGGTTTTGAAAGGACGGCGCGATCGCCTGGTCGAATCCCCAGAACTCTTCTCGGGCTATATCTGGACCGGGGAGCGCGGCCTGGAACTTGGTCTGATCGATGCGCTTGGCTCCGCCAGCCATGTTGCGCGCGAGATTATCGGGGCCAAAGATATTGTCGATTTCACGCCGCGTCAAAACCTGCTCGATCAATTCGCCAGGCGCGTGGGGACGGCCATTTCACAGCAGCTTGGTGGTGGTTTTGTGACGTTGCGTTAGGAGGTTGGCGGGCATCAATCTGGTGAGCAAGTAGGACCAGCAGGATGGTGACGGCCGAATATGTCCAAACCATGGCGTTGCAGCAGGGTAACGAGCGTTATCAAGGGCAGGCCCG
>DAOWDI010000010.1 GCA_030639105.1 Gammaproteobacteria bacterium
GAACGATCTGCGAGTTGCGGCCCGACCGCCAGCTGAGCTTGAGGCGCTGCTTGTCGACCATCGAGTAGGCGATCACGATGATCATCCCGGCGAGCGCCGGTTTCGGCCGTGCCGACCAAATTCTTGTGCCCATGCTCGAAAACTTTCGCGTCTTGGAGTCCGTCGCCGAAGTGCATGCCTATGCGCGGGTGCTGAGGAGGATAAAAAACTGGACCGTGGCCATGCATGAGCAGCTGCACGACCTGTTCGAGGGGCGCGCACAGGGTGGATGCATCCGGGAACGCCACGGTGACCTTCATCTCAGTAATCTGGTCTGCACCGAGGCGGGGATCCGCGCCTTCGATTGTATTGAGTTCAACCCCAAACTACGGATGATCGATGCCGTCAACGATATTGCATTCCTGTTCATGGATTGCTCGGTGCGCACTCGACAGGACCTCGCCTACAGTTTTGTCAACAGCTATCTGGAAGCCACGGGTGACTATGCGGGAGCATGTCTGTTGCGATTCTATGCGGTCTATCGATCCATCGTACGAGCAAAAGTGGCCGCACTTAGACTCAACCAGGCGTTTGATGAGACCACGCAACGGCGGCTCGATGTGCACATTGAGTGGGCGGGAAGGACCATTGATGGAGCGGTGGGAACGGTGGTTTTGATGTGCGGACCCTCCGGTTCCGGCAAATCCTGGCTGGCCGAACGGCTCGCTCCGCACTTGCCCGGGATCCGTATCCGCTCGGATATCGTCCGCCGCGAACTGACCGGTCTCGGCCGCGAGCGATCCTCGGGATCCGCTCTCGGCAGCGGCCTCTATAGCGCCGCCATCGGCAAGGCGGTCTACGCACGTCTGCTTGAGTTGATGCGGGCATTGGCCGCTGCCGGGGAGGCAGTGATCGTCGATGCAACATTCCTGGCGGCTGCCGAGCGCGCTGAGTTCCAAGCGTCGGCCGCTGCCGGCGGCTACGATTGCATCGTCGTCCAGTGCGAGGTGCCGCGGTATCTGCTGGAGCAGCGTGTTGTGGAGCGGCTTGCATCGGAGACCGATCCGTCGGAGGCTACGCTTGAGGTGTTGCATCGCCAACTCGGGATCTTCGAACCGCCGCGCGCGGACGAACAAGTGATCCGGGTGAGGACCGATCGAGAAGTTGATATGGCGCGGCTGGTCGAGGAGATACTTGGTGGCACCTGATGTGTGAGTGAACCATCAGTGCACTAGCGCATCTCTTCGAGATGCCGATCCAGCGAGGCGAAACCGGGCGGCTTAATCACAAGCACCGAACGATCGCTCTTGTTTATACGGGTGCTATCTCATAGTCGTTGAATCGGTGTAAGTAGATTGCGATCGCAAGCAAATCCATATCGGCGCCCCGGTTGCCGACAAATTGCACACCGAGGGGGAGACTGCCCGCGCCCCGTGCCACAGGGACGTTGATGCACGGTACGCCGCAGAATGTCCACACCCGGTTGAATATGGGATCGCCGGTCCTCTCCAGCCCCGCCGGCGCCTCGCCGGGTGCGCTGGGTGTGAGGATGATGTCGTGTTCTAAAAACAATTCGTCAAGCATCTCGTCCGCAAGGCCCTTCACGACAGCCAGCCGTTGCTCGAAGTCTGCGTCCACTTGACGTCCCCGCTCGATCAGAGCCCGGGTCTCGGGTCTGATCGCCGCACCAAATTCCGCCACGATGGGCCCGAGCGTAGCGACCGACTCGTACGCCATGAGATCGATCTGCGCCTCAATGATCGGTGATATCTGCGGCGGCTCCACCGATCTGCAATCCAGTCCATCGGCGCGGATCCGCTCGACGAACGCATCGAATGCGGCACGCATCGTGCTCGTACCCTGGCGCCAATCCGGGCTGCGCACCACCGCAATCTTATGCGGGCGCCGTGCGGCCGGTTCGTGATTGTGAAATGCATTATCTTGCGCGAGAACGTTGTTGACGAGGGTGAGGTCCGCGAGCGCGCGCGTGAAGACCCCCAGTGTGTCGAGCGATGGCGCCAACGGGAGGATACCGTCGAGCGGATAAGTCGCATAGCTCGGTTTATACCCGATCACGCCGGTATAGCTAGCCGGTCGGATGATCGACCCCGCGGTCTGGCTGCCGAGCGCAATCGGCACATGAAAGTCGGCGACGGCCGCGGTGGAGCCGCTGGAGGAGCCACCGGGAGTGTGCGTTCGATCGTGCGGATTCGTCGTCGCGCCCGGCGCGAAATAGGCGAACTCGGTGGTGACGGTCTTGCCGAGGATCACGGCGCCGGCATTGCGCAGGCGCGAGATGCACGCGGCATCCCGCTCGGGGTGATGCTCGGCGAACGCCTCGGATCCATAGGAGGTCGGCATATCGACCGTGTCGATGATGTCTTTTACGCCGATGGGGATCCCGTGCAGCGGACTGCGCGGCGGTTCCTTATCCAAGCGGTTCGCCTCCTCGATCGCCGCTTCCGGATCGATGTATGCCCATGCTTTGACGATGGGTTCGCGCGCCGCGATACGATCGAGGCACGCCTTGATGATATCCGTTGAGGAAATCGTCCCGTTCGAAATGCCGCGGGCGAGTTCGCCGAGTGTCCATTCATTCAAGGCCATCGGCATCATCAGCGGTCGCGAAATCGCGCAGCCATCTTCTTCGCCGATGCCGCCGTCGACGCCGCGGTCTGTCCGAACAGTGTATTGCGCTCTTCCTCACTCGGCGGTGCGTGGCGCCGGAATTCCTTGCCGACCTCGATGCCGCGGCGCACGGGCAGGCGCGATTGTATGGCCTCGGACCAGCGCGCCACGTTGGGGAATGCATCGAGTGTCTGGCCGAGTTTCTTATGCGCCATGATCCACGGCCACGAGGCCATGTCCGCAATGGAGTAGTCGCCGATGATGAAACTCCGGCCCTCGAGCCGCCGGTCGAGCACGCCGATGCAGCGGTTGTATTCGTTGGCGTAGCGTTCGCGCGAATAGTCATTGCCTTCAGCGGGCGCATAGTTGACGAAGTGGCTGAACTGTCCCGCCATTGGGCCAAGACCGCCGACCTGCCAGAAGAGCCATTC
>DAOWDI010000138.1 GCA_030639105.1 Gammaproteobacteria bacterium
GATATGATCCACGAAATCCGACACGTTGGCCGGCGGCCATTGCTCGTCCAGTACAGCCGCGAGGCTGTCATACTCCGCGCCGAAGTCGCTTTGCGTATTCGTCATCCGGGCGATCCGGCCATCCATGCCATCGAGCACCATGGCGATGAAGATCGAGATGGCGGCCGGTTCGTAGCGCCCATTGATGGCCGCGACAATCGCATAAAATCCGGCAAACAGCGCGCCGGTCGTCAGCAGGTTCGGCAGCAGATAGATCCCCCGACGGCGGAATTTGATGTCATCGTTCGAGGCCACTTCCCGTAGTCCGCCCTGTTCTTGATTTCGACTATCCATACTGCAACTGTAGACTAAATCGGCATTTGCCGTCTAAGCGCCCCACCCGGGGGGAGGTGCGGAAATACCGTGCTCGATACCGCCGGCTGGTTTTTCCATACGGGTCAAATGGACGAGGGTGGCAACGATCGAGCTGCCGGCGGCGATATTGTCACCCACGCCAACTTCATAGCGGCTCCCCCGCGGCAGATAGAGCCGCGCGCTGCAGCCGAAATTTGCGTAACCAATCCGCCGTCCGTGGCCAATACGCTCCCCGGGATGGTATTCGAAACTGATCGGACCGCCCCAAACACCGCGGGTGATGACCAGCACGATATCATCGTCTTCGTCAGTACGGATCCAGTAAGTACTCGAATGCGCCGGGTTGTCGTCCTCCGGACCCGGGTTTGGGATGCTGCTCCACTGCTCCATGATCTTTCCCTCGATCGGGGCATAGATGCTACGGATATCGAGGATGCCGGTCTCCACAACAATAAGTTCCGCGGTTCGCTTCAGCCACGGATCGGGTGCTGTCCCGAGTCGGCTGACCTGGCCGTGAATAGGGCTGACGATCGCCAAGGGCAGCGACGGGGGCGTCTGTGTCGGATCGCGGAACATGTAGAAGAGAAACGCCAGCAACACCCACGCGGGGATCGCCGCATAAAACCCCAGTAATGCCTGCAGGGCAATCGCGCACACGGCAATGACGACCAGCATGCCGGTGCCTTCACGAGCGATAAGCGCGTATCGTTTAGTCGGCATGGTCCCCTGGCTTCCTCTCAGCCTCCTAGTTCTTACTACGATCGACGAGCTTGTTTTCCTTGATCCAGGGCATCATCGCGCGCAGGCGTTTGCCGACTTCTTCTATCTCGTGCTCACGTGAAAGGCGTCTTTTCGCCTTGAGCACGGCGGCGCCCGTTTTGTTTTCTCCTATCCACTCGCGCGCGAATTCACCATTTTGAATTTCCGCGAGAATTTCCTTCATCGCGGCGCGCGATTCCTTGCCGATCACTCGTTTGCCGCGCGTAAAATCGCCATATTCAGCGGTATTTGAAATCGAATAACGCATGTCGGCAATGCCGCCCTCGTAGATCAGATCGACGATCAACTTGAGTTCGTGCAGGCATTCGAAGTAAGCCATCTCCGGAGCGTAGCCGCCTTCGACAAGCGTTTCGAACCCTGCTTGAATCAACTCCGAAACACCACCGCACAGTACAGTCTGCTCGCCGAAGAGGTCGGTCTCGGTCTCTTCGCGGAATGACGTTTCTATGACACCGGCGCGCGCACCGCCATTGGCGGCAGCGTAGGACAGGGCGATCTCCTTCGCCTGACCCGAGGCATCGTGCGCGATGGCGATAAGGCTCGGTACGCCACCGCCCGACCGATAGGTCGAACGGACCAGATGCCCCGGACCTTTGGGGGCGATCATGATAACGTCGAGATCGGTACGCGGCTCAATCTGCCCGAAGTGAATATTGAATCCGTGCGCAAAAGCCAAAGTTGCGCCCTGCTTGATGCTCGGTTCGATTTCTTCCCGATACAGGTCGCTCTGTGTCTCATCGGGAGCCAGGATCATGACAACATCGGCGCCCGCCGCTGCCGCGGCGATCGATTGTACGGATAATCCGGCCTGCTCGGCTTTGGCCCAGCTTCCCGAGCCTTGCCGCAGCCCGACAACGACTTCGACCCCCGAGTCCTGCAGATTATTGGCATGAGCGTGTCCCTGCGAGCCATAGCCGATGATGGCGACACGCTTGGTTCGAATTAAGGACAGATCGGCGTCTTTGTCATAATATATATTCAGGGTCATTGTCATGTTTCCGTCTAGTTCATAGTGTTTGGTGGGCTACGCGCGCAGTGCTTTCGTCCCGCGCAGGATCCCTAGCACGCCGGAACGAATCACTTCCAAGATGCGTTTCGGGCTGACCACCTCGATGAAGGCGTCGAGCTTGTCGCTGTCGCCGATGATCTCGACGATATAGGTCGATTCCGTAATATCGACAATGCGACCACCGAATATGTCGGCCAGGCGCTGCATTTCCTCGCGCTGCTCGCCACCGGCCGCGCGTATCTTGATCAAC
>DAOWDI010000048.1 GCA_030639105.1 Gammaproteobacteria bacterium
AAAAAGCCAAACGGGTATCGGCTTTACGTTTACTGGTCATTCGCTTGGCGCTCAGAAACTCGATAAGCTCGGTATGCATCCCGCAAACGCCGATGCTCTGGAACAGCGTTTTCATTTCTCCCGACGGATCGCCGCCGAACGCCTCACTATGCTGGAAGCGTACCGGATCATTACTTCGACGGTGCAGGAGCGGATGGAACAGTACGCGCACCCGTTGTATGAGTCCGTTATTGACACCTCGAACGATGAGCGCTTCGCGACGATCCCTCCTGGTGTCAATATGCGGATCTTCGGTGCCGAGCCGGATCCCGGCGATGATGACGTGGTGGCGTCGCTTACCGCTCGTCTTGCGGATCTGCGCAGGCCACGCATCGTGATATCGAGCCGTCTCGACGAGAAGAAAAACATTCTCGGCGCGGTGCGTGCCTATTGCGGTTCACAAGAACTTCGCCGGCATGCGCGGTTGGCGCTCTATCTGCGCGGCGTCGATGATCCGTTTGAGGATATCGGAAAGTTACCGGAAGGTGAACAGAGGGTCCTCGAACCCATCCTGCGCTTGATCGACGGATCTGGGGCGCGCGCCGGCGTGGACTTCATCAATGTACACTCGCAGGAGGCGCTGGCCGCGAGCTACCGGTTTTTCGCAACGCTTGGTTCAGTCTTCGTACTGAGTTCCTTCTACGAACCGTTCGGCCTTGCACCTATCGAGGCGGGCGCTTGCGGCCTCGCCGTCGTCGCCACCGCAAACGGCGGGCCAACGGAAATATTCGCCGACGGCTCGGGCATACTCGTCGACCCGGCCAATCCCGCCGCTATCGCCGAGGGCATCGGCCGGGCCTTGGCCGACCACCGCGGTTATGCGAACCGCGTTCAGCGCCGTGTGCAGTCGACCTATACGTGGGATAGAACCGCCAAAGCCTACCTGTCAGTCGTCAAGGCCGGGTGTGGCGCCACCTGTGTCGCACAGAACGCCGTGGTCGAACTCGATGCATCCGCGCGGATCGAACGTTATCTCAACGAGCGTAATTGACGATTATCTTGCACGACCGTGGGGCGGTATTCGTGCTCCTGGCCGAACATACTTCGATTGGCCACGACAACACCATCTTCGGTGCGATAATACCGTTTTGCATCGCCGATTGGGTCTTCGCCGATCACGGTCCCGGCGGGCACTTCACACCCATTGTCCAGGATCACTCTGTTGAGACGGCAATCGGCGCCGAGGATGCAGTCCGGCAGCGCCAGAACGCCCTCGAGTAGGCAACCGGAATCCACCTTGACGTTAGAGAACAATACAGAATGTGAGATGTGCGATGAATTGATGATGCATCCGCCACTGACCATCGATGCGCTGACGCTGCACTCGCTGACGCCCTGCTCGCCGATAAATTTTGCTGACGAAAGTTGTGCCTGATAGGTCCAAATCGGCCAGTTTGGATCGTAAAGGTCGAGCGCGGGCTCGGGCTCGGTGAGTTCCATGTTGGCCAGGTAGAATGAATCGATAGTACCCACATCGCGCCAATAGGCGTCATGGCTAGCCCCGGTCGCCATGGGAAATGCCTGCACGTGATGGTTGTTTGTGATCGCGTAGGGAATGATATCGTTGCCAAAGTCGTGGCTCGACTCGCCGTCTTCGGCATCGCGTTGCAGTTCGTTCATCAGGTAGTCGAGCGAAAATACATAAATCCCCATGCTGACGAGTGCGCGCGTCGGGTCCATCGCGAGGGGCTTGGGGTTGTCCGGTTTTTCCCGGAACTCGACGATCCGATTGTGTTTGTCGATACTCATAACACCAAATTTTGGGGCCTCCGATAGGGCGGCCGTATTGCACGCGATGGTCAAGTCCGCCTTCGAGGCGACGTGCGCCGCGAGCATCTCACCGTAGTCCATCTTGTAGACATGGTCTCCGGCCAGGATCAGAATAAATTCGGGATGGTGACTCGCGATGATGTCGAGGCATTGGTAAACGGCATCAGCGGTCCCTTGATACCAGGTATCCTCTTCGACCCACTGCTGTGCGGGTATGAGCTCGACGAATTCACCGTATTCGCTGCGCAGGCTGTTCCAACCGCCCATGATATGGCGGATCAGGGAATGCGATTTGTATTGGGTCAACACACTGATCCGGCGGATCCCGGAATTGAGGCAGTTAGACAGGGCAAAATCGATAATGCGAAATTTTCCGCCAAACGGTACGGCTGGTTTGGCGCGCCAATCCGTCAGCATCTTCAAGCGCGTCCCACGCCCGCCGGAGAGGATCAAAGCGAGCGTTCCACGCGTAAGACGACTGACGAACCGAGTTGTCTGAATACTACTCATAAAACGGCCTGGGCGGACTATAGCACCTTTCACTCGGAGATAAGATTGCCGAGACGTGATACCGGCCGGAGAACCAGCTATCCCCCTCACAGCGGGATCGGGGCGGCGTCCCGCTGCTTATGCCGGCGGCGTCACCACGTAGACAACGATCGGCTCACCATCGAAGACATCGCGATAGCGGTGTGCA
>DAOWDI010000192.1 GCA_030639105.1 Gammaproteobacteria bacterium
AGGCCATCGGTTTGATTCATCTCGCCAATCGCGCCGGTTTCCCGCAAGGTCCGCAGCACATTGAAATTGCCGGCCTCGATTTGCGCACGGTCGAGGGCATCGGCGCCAACGCCCTGCAGACCGCTCAGATTGCCCTGTTGCAGCAGTGTCAAGGTATCGACGACGTGTGCCGTGCCTAGAGCGATTGGGCCGCTTGTGCCGGTACTTGCCGGTGCCCCGGCGCCGCCGGGTGCGCCCGCTGCCGATCCGCCACCGGCTGGGTGTGGTCCCGTGGCGGCCGGATGTCCGCCGGGAGCAAACCCGTGCGCGGGATCGGTCATCAGACTTTGGAGCGTCGAAAATACATCTGCTCCCGCGGCCTCAATATGGTCTTCTTCGCTTTCGATGATCACGCGCGTACGGCGGGGGCCGTTAGCGCGTGTCGATGTGGTGATCGTAGGGAGAACGTCACGTTGCACGAGGAGGTCATTGAGGTCACGGTACATCTGGTGGATGCCGTTGCCGGCGAATTTGTTGAACATCTTGAATAAAGTAAGTTTTACCTCGATGTCTGATTCCAACTGTTCACACGCCGCTCGAAACGCATCTCCGATCACACGCGGGCCGATGGGGTTATCTTCGCCGACCAGGTCTGGTTGGCTGAGCAGGTAGCCCATGCGTCTGTCTAATCCGAACAGTTGTTCCTTGCATTTGGTCCTCACGCTGGCGACAAAGTTCGTCAGTGCCAACGATTCTTCAACTTCATCGGGTTCGACGAGGGCAAGCTCTATTTCTGGCGCGAATACGGTTTCTTTCTTGGTCGCCTTGTTGAGGTCGATGCTGTTTTCGAATTGTGAATTGAAGCTGTTGATGAATTTCGCTTCGAACGAGTCGCGTTTTAGACGCAATTCGCGCATGGCGTCAAAATACAGATTTTGCCGCTGCGAGCTATCGGCCTTATTCGCGAGTTCGAACAAAGCGTCATCAACTTTGTCCAAAACGGTTTTGAGAGACCCAGGAAGCTGCGCCGATGCCAATTCCCGGCATTCGGTCAAGACCTCTGTGGATCGGGCCGGCACCAGCCGGGTGACGTTAGCCATGTTTAGTTCCATCTACTTACGCTCGTAACCGTCTATCTGGTGATCTTTATATCGTCCATTCTTTACGGCAACTTTATGCTTCATAATGAATTAGAAGACGCGGAGATCAGTGGCAATGTGTAATGTGAAACTCTGTGAACTTGGTCACCCCGATGGTGGGTCAACTGTGACCGGCATCGCAAGAGACGGCGGGCAGGCAATTGGATCGGCAGATAGGAGAGCGGCCTATCAACAATCCGTCATGGCGGATTGAATATGGTATGACGGGTATCGGTGGCCTCGCCAGGCCACCAAGACGGCTTAGCTGAGCGGCATGAAGCTGTCGATCGGCATCGGGCGGCCGATTTCGAAGCCCTGCGCGTAATCGACGCCGATCGAACGCAGGGTGTCGAGTACGTCGCGGTCTTCGACGAATTCGGCGATCGTCTTCTTACCCATCACATGACCGATTTCATTGATCGATCTAAGCATCGCAAGATCGATTGAATCAGTGCAGATGTCGCGGACGAAGCTGCCGTCGATCTTGAGGAAATCGACCGGCAGTTTCTTGAGATAGGCAAACGATGAAAAACCGCTGCCGAAATCGTCGAGCGCGAACATACAGCCGCGATCTTTGAGTCGAGAAATGAAATGCGTTGCTTGGACCAGATCGGCGATCGCGGCCGTTTCGGTGACTTCGAAACAGAGTTTTTCCGCCGGGATACTCCCTTCGTCGATTTGGTCAAGGATAAAGTGCAGGATCTCCTCGTTACCCATCGATTGACCGGACAGATTAATTCCGCACAAATGCAATTGTTTGACCAGCCCGGGGCGGTCGCGCAGCCAGCCGAGCGCGTTAGCGATGACCCAACGGTCTACCTTATCCGACAGGTTATAGCGTTCGGCGGCCGGCAGGAATTCCGAGGGCATCACCACATTGCCAAGCTCATCGCGCATACGGATGAGCAATTCGTAATGATCGCCATCGTCAAGGCCATCAGCGATCGGTGTGATGCGTTGGAAGTTGAGTTCGAAGCGGCCTTCACTCAGTGCTTCGTTGATGCGGGTCGCCCACAGCATTTCGCCGTGCCGGCGGGTCACGGCAAGATTATCCTTCTGGTAGGAATGGATCCGGTTGCGACCGGAGTCTTTTGCGGCGAAGCAGGCGGTATCCGCCATGCTGAGCGCCGAATTTGCGTCTTCACACTCGGCATTTACGGCGACCAGTCCGATGCTGGCAGCCACCGTGTGGTTACGGCCTTCCCAGATGAACCGATAGGACTCTAATGCCTGGCGCAGTGCCTCGACGCCGCTGTGCGCTTGGGCCAATGTGTAATCCTCGATCAACAGGGCGAATTCGTTGCCGCCGAGGCGCGCCAGTGTGTCACGTTTGCGCACGACGGTTTTGAGTAGCCGCCCAACCTGTCTCAACAACTCGTCGCCTGCGGTTCGGCCGCAGGTGTCATTGACGATCTTGAATTGATCGAGATCGATTATCGCAAGGGTATGCTCGGTATCTTCCGAATGCGCGCTCTCGATCACCCGTGTCAAACGCTGTTCGAACGCCTTGCGATTGGCGAGTCCGGTCAGCTCATCGTGGCTCGCCTGAAAGGAAAGTTTTTCAGTCAAACGATAGGTGTTGTCAATGTCCTCGCACGTCATCAACACCATGCCTTCGCGGCGCGCGCCAATGGCTCTGGCGGTTTCACGCACCCAGACGATATTACCGCTTTTCTTCTGTCGCCGAATATCCCATCGGTGCAGGCGACCGGCATCGTTGACGACGCTCTGAATGTGCTCCGCGGCGATCGGGCGGTCGTCAGGCGCATACAGATCGAAAATTGAGTGGCGTGTAATCTCATCCCGCTGATATCCCATGAATTGCAGGCCGAACTGGTTCACGAACAGAATTTCACCTGCATAGTTGAGGGTGTAGCAGGGTATCGGCGTATTGTCATAGATCACGTGATAGCGAAATTCTTCCGTGCCAGCGAAATCGCCGAGAAGTTCTTCATGCACGCGATCCCGCGCGACCTGATCGAGCGTCGCTTTGAGGGCCTTCGCCTTGCGGTCGATACTCGAAGCGGAGAATTCAGCCTCGCGGAGTTTCTCAGCGGTGCGTTTCAGGGAAAGCTGGGTCTTGATCCGTGCGAGCAGGATCGGCAGCTCCCCGGGTTTCGTCACATAGTCGTTTGCCCCGAGCTGGAGCGTGCGGTTGATGTCATTCTTATCGGTGCTCGCCGCGAGCATGATGATCGGAAGCTGAGTCTCACTGTAGCGCTGGCGGAGTCGCTGCAGGACTTCTTCACCGCGCATGCCCGGCATCTGCAAATCCAATAGGACCAGGTCGAAGGCCTGC
>DAOWDI010000014.1 GCA_030639105.1 Gammaproteobacteria bacterium
CACCGTCGCGGCAACCCGTACGTCGCACTCAAGGTCTTAAATGAGGATTTTAAGCAACATCCCGATTCTTTCATTGCCCTACAGCGCGAAGCGAGCCGACAACAGAAACTCGCTCACCCTAATATTGCAACGGTCTACGATTTCGATAGAACACGCGACGGTACCGTCTTCCTAACCATGGAACTGCTGGAAGGCGAACCCCTCAATACCTTTATCAAAAAGCAAGTACGATCGAAAGGTGGACTGTCGTTCGAAGAAGCATTTCCGATGATCGACGGGCTCGGCAAAGCGCTGATCTATGCCCACGAACATGGCATCGTCCATTCCGATTTCAAACCGGGCAACTGCTTCCAGACCAATGACGGCGTAATGAAGGTACTGGATTTCGGCATCGCGCGCGCGGTCAAAAATCCAGGTCAGGGTGACGGCGAGAAAACCCTGTTCGATCCGGGCAAATTCGGCGCACTCACGCCGGCGTACGCCAGCGCCGAGATGCTGGAGGGCGATGAGCCCGACCCACGGGACGACCTCTATGCGCTTGCGTGCGTGGCCTACGAACTGCTGACCGGAAAACATCCTTTCAAAAAAAAGCGCGCGGATTATGCACGTGATAACAAGCTCGTGCCGCAGCCCGTGAAAGCGCTAAAACGCAAACAGCTCAGGGGGCTGATGCGCGGCCTCGCTTTCGCACGAGCAGACCGGTCACAAAGCGTCAGGCAGTTTCTCGAAGAATTAGAGGGGCATACTTCGCCTTTCAAAAACCCGTTTATCATAGTTCCCGCGGCTTTCGTCGTGATCGCTCTAGCCGGTGTCGCGCCGGCTCTGAATTACCTAGCCGAGCGCGAAATAGAACAACAGATCGCGCAGGTGAAATCAGGCGATCCCCAACAGATCGAGATGGTCCTCGAGTCGCTCAACACACCCGAGGTCGACGCCTCAGATCGCGACCGCATCCTTGTCGCGACGCACACCGAGGTTCTCAAGTACTTTCAGGATCAGGTTAATCGACGAGTCAACATCGAAGCGGGCCGCTACAACTTTGTCGGTGCCAAGGCAGTAATCGACCGCGTGGCGGCGATGACTGTTTTTAAGGATTCCGCCCAAATTCAGGATTTGCGCGAGATGATCGAAAATGCTGAAAGCGTCTATGCCGCCGCAATCGAGCGCGCGATTGTCAACGAAGACTTCGGACGCGTTAATAAGAACCTCATTGCCGAGAACAAAGGGAAGCAACCCCCGTCGGTGGACGATCCGAGAAGAATTATCGACCCACCGTCGTTACAATCACCATGCTCAAGCAAGCTCGCGGGACACGGCAAACGCAAGAAAGGCGCATGCTTTGATATGGTGTCGCAATCGGCACGTGGGCCCATGATGGTCGTTGTGCCAAACGGCGCAAATTTCGCGCAGCCATTCGCCATCGGCAAGTACGAGGTTACCGTCGGTGACTTTAGTAATTACTGCAAATCGAGCGGCGCCTGCGAAATGATAACGGATCGCGAACATCGCCTTCCCATCACCGGGATTTCATTTGAGCAGGCAACCGCCTACGCAAAATGGCTCAGCAACAGGACCGGGAACACCTACCGTCTGCCAACGGTCGGCGAATGGTCCTATGCGGCCGATGCGGGCGGCCAACAGCCGCGCAAGGATTACAACTGCCGGGTCGAACAGAGCGGGCTGATCCTGAAGGGGAAGTCGACCATGGATGTCACCACGGGTAAAGCGAACGGGTGGGGCCTTTACAACTATGTTGGAAATGTCCAGGAATGGGCCCACTCCGGTGAGGGTATTGTCGTTCGCGGCGGAGCCTTCAAGGACACGTTCGGCAAATGCCGCATATCACTCGAGAAACCGCATGACGGAGCAGCGGACGACGCCACCGGGTTTCGGCTTCTGCAGGAATTGAACTAACGCTCCCGTCGCGAACGCCGGGTAACTTGGGACCACATCGACCATGAGCACGCCGATCCTGCGGAGACTTGCCAGGGCATACAGCAACGGCCTTATCGACCGCAAACAGTATATTCGCGAACGCCGGCAACTCATCGACGGTATCGTCAACGGTAACGTTGAAGTCGTTCCCTACCTATCACCTCCGGCGACCCCTAACCCGGACCTCGAACGGACCTTCAGCGACGGCGACAACTCGCTCGATCTCCCTGGTCTCATCAACAAAGATCCACAGCCGCCGCCAAAGTCGAAACTGCCTCTCATTATCGCGGGGATCCTGATACTAATGGCCGTCACGATCCTCTTGTGGTTGGTCATGGCCCCACAATCTGAGCCGACCGACCCGGCGCGCACCGGCGATGGCAAAACGGGCTTTCGCATCGTACGGGAAATTGATTGAACATTATGATTTACAGATTAGAGCAATAGCAGCTATCGCACCTGGCATTCGCATGGACAACATCGATCAAAATGAGCTCGCCAAATTCGCCTTATTAGCTGAATCGTGGTGGGACACGGAAGGTGACTGCAAGCTGCTGCACGACATTAATCCATGCCGTGGTGAATTCATCACGGCACGGGCGAAACTCAATGGGGCAAAGGTGCTTGATGTGGGATGTGGCGGTGGGATCCTGAGTGAGTACATGGCTAGAGCGGGCGCCAAGGTGACGGGAATTGACGCCAATGCAGATCTCATCGCCGTAGCGCGCGTGCACGGGGCGCGGTCGAACTTAGACATTCGCTACGAATGCACCAGCGTCGAGAACTGGGCCGAGCACGAAGGCGATCGCTATGACGTCATAACGTGCATGGAGTTACTCGAACACCTGCCCGAGCCCGACCGTATGATCCGCGAATGCGCGCGTTGTCTGAACGTCGACGGCGCCATTTTCTTTTCAACGATCAATCGTACGGCAAAGGCCTATGCCGTCGCGGTGTTCGGCGCGGAATATTTACTCAAGCTATTACCCCGCGGTACGCATGACTACGCTCGATTCATCAAACCATCCGAACTGGCGAGATGGGCGCGGGTAGCTGGGCTAGAGCCCGTTGAGTTTTGCGGCATGAGCTACAATCCGTTGACGCGGCGTGCGGCCTTGCGTACGGATATCAGCATCAACTACCTGGCGCACATCGTGCCGAAGACCTGAAGGCCGTTATGACGCAAGCCCCTTCCAAGGTACTTTTCGATCTCGACGGTACGTTGCTGGACACTGCCCCGGACCTGGCCTGGGCAGTGAATCAAGTGCGCGCGGCTAATGGACTGTGCGCACTCGAGTTCGAGCGGATCCGCCCTCACGTATCGCACGGGAGTATTGCGCTGACAAAGATCGGCTGTAATGCCGGTGAAGGAAGTCACGAATTTGAACAGTTTCGACTCGCCGTGCTCGAGATCTACAGCACAAATGTGGCACGGGAAACTCGGCTGTTTGAAGGGATGGAGGAATTACTCGATGATTTCGATTCACGATCGATACCGTGGGGGATCGTCACCAATAAGCCAGGCTGGCTGACCGATCCACTACTGCAACAGCTAAACTTGCTGAGCCGCGCATCCGTCGTTATCAGCGGCGACACCATACCGGAAAAAAAACCCCACCCCGCCCCGCTCCTGCTCGCGGCCGCACGCATGCGCGCCGCTCCGCAACAATGCGTCTACGTCGGTGACGCTAAGCGGGATATAGCGGCGGGAAAATCAGCCGGGATGTATGCCCTGGCGGCGCTGTACGGCTACATCGGAGCCGACGATACGCCGTCGGACTGGGGCGCTGATGCATTCGTCCGCTCACCGCTCGAGGTCAGCGCTTGGTTGGCCTCTTTTTGAATCATGTACATGGGAAAAAGTGCAGATGCTATTTGTCGAGGGCATTGCCTGCTACATCGGGGTCCGCAGGCGCACACACAGGCGGCGGAACGCATCTCGATTAGTATTATCTTGAGATAATACGATGTGATTCGTTTGTTGACCGCGCGGTTTCAAGCAAACAATTACAAGCCAGGGCGACACAAATGCGCTCCCCACCAGGCGGGCCGCTTTAATTTCTCCTTGGCGCGTAATTATCGACCACTGACCATTAGAGTGCAGTAATATTGCATCGACCCTCGATGCCAAGCCTGTCCGGCTCAACTGTTGGACGAGAAGGCTGGCGCATACGCCGAGCACCGCGAGAACTAAATGGCTGCTCAGCGGAAATACGCTTATCAATGTAAACGCGAATAGCACGTGTGCGCCGTAGACCAACCTCGTGGCGTTGATCGAAGGGAAGATCGTTATCCGGATAGGCGAAGC
>DAOWDI010000237.1 GCA_030639105.1 Gammaproteobacteria bacterium
ACGATCACCGGATAGCCGATCTTGCGCGCAATCTTCATGTTGGCCTGCATGTTGTTGTCGAGCGCCGCACCCGAACCGGGAACACACGGGATCCCAACCGCCTTCATGGCCTCGATCGCCGACAGTTTGTCGCCCATCAATCTGATCGTTTCCGGTTTCGGGCCGATAAAAATGAACCCGCTTTGCTCCACCCGTTCCGCGAAGTCGGCATTTTCGGATAAAAACCCATACCCGGGATGAATCGCAACGGCATCGGTAACTTCCGCGGCGCTGAGGATGGCTGGGACATTCAGATAGCTTTCCGCCGGGATCGGCGGGCCAATACAAACCGACTCGTCGGCCAAGCGCACGTGCTTGAGTTCACGATCCGCCGAAGAATGGATCGCGACCGTCTTGATATCCAACTCACGGCAGGCGCGCAGGATCCTCAGCGCGATTTCGCCGCGGTTGGCAATGACAACTTTGTCCAGCATAGCGGTATAAGGAACGCCTATTTCAATCGATCACGAACAAGGGCTGCTCGTATTCCACCGGGTTACCGTTCTCGGCCAGCACTGCCGTAATAGTCCCGGCGCGATCCGCCTCGATTGGATTCATGATCTTCATCGCCTCAATGATACACAGTGGATCACCTTCGCTGACCGCCTGACCAACGCTCACGAATGGCTCGCCGTCCGGCGAGGCGGCATCATAAAAAGTGCCTACCATAGGCGCTACCACCACATAGCCGTCTTGCACGTTCGCGTCCGCCTCGCGCAGCGGCGGCGCGGGCGCCGCCGCCGTTGGCCCGCTTACCATCGGCGCGACACCGCCGGCCCGACTGATACGCACGGATTCTTCGCCCTCTTTGATCTCTATTTCAACAATGCCGGATTCTTCGAGCAGTTCGATGAGCTTTTTGACCTTGCGAATATCCATCTATGGCTTCCGTAGGCTGTGGATTCGAATGACAGGCGGCATATTGCTTATCTCTTCCGTGGTCCGTAGCTAAGTCGGCTGCGACGCGCCAAGAGCCGCCTGCAAGGCAAACTCATACCCCTGGGCGCCAAGGCCCGTGATGACGCCCGCGGCGACATCCGAGAGGAAGGACTGCCGGCGGAAGACCTCGCGGGCATGGATGTTCGACAGATGCACTTCTATAAACGGGATGGCGACACCGAGTAAGGCGTCACGCAGCGCGATACTCGTGTGCGTCAATGCGCCCGGGTTGATAATGATAAAGTCGACACCTTGGGTCTTAGCCGCATGGATCGCTTCAATGATCTCGTGTTCGGCGTTACTTTGGAAGGCGTGCAGTTTGGCGCCCGCTTGGGCAGCCTTGTGCGTCAACAACGCTTCGATGTCGCTCAAGCGCGCGTGTCCATAGGTATCCGGCTCGCGTTCGCCCAGAAGGTTGAGATTGGGTCCGTTGATCAGGAGGATATGCGCCATTTACGTGCATCGACCGTATGAAGTTCGCCTTACCTAACAGCGCGAAGTTAGCATATTTTCGCTGCAAATAGCAACGAGTTCCGGGCCGATACCAGCTAGTTTCGATCCGTCTACCTCTTCGCCGATACCGCGCCGGCACATCTGATGACGAGGTAAATGGCACCTAACCTACAGGGCGGCGCGGATCACACCGTCGATTTCCTCCGCGGCCCATTCGCCGTGGTGAGTAGCCAACACCCGGCCGTCACGGCTGATGACGGCGGAGAACGGCAGTGCCCCGATCGTATTACCCAGCGCACGCATGTACCAGGCAACGGTCTCCTCGCCGATCAATAGCGGGTAATTGATCCCGGCTTCCTCGGCGTAGTCGCGCACTGCTTCGGTCCTATCGAGCGCAATACCGATGAATTGTACCCGGTCACCTGCATAACGCTCCTGCAACGTAATAAACCCCGGGATCTCCTTGCGGCAAGGCGGGCACCACGTAGCCCAGAAATTGACCACGATGAGGTTGCCGGCCCATTCGCTCATGTGGCGCTCCCGCCCGCTCAAATCACCAAAGGACCAATGCGTCAGGGGCTGACTCTCGTGCACCTGATCGTCCGTGACGCGGACACCGACGGTTGGCTCGGCTCGCTGCTGCACATGGAGGAGATAGGCACCATAAGCGGCGCACACGCCCATCGTTATCGAGAGCCAGATCAGGATCCGGATTTTCACTGCTATCGTAACGTCGCGAGGTGCTGAGTGAAATCGGCCGGACCGATGAAACCGACGATACGCTGGCGCCGATATTCGACCCCGGCGGGATCGAAAAACAGCACCGCCGGCGGACCGAACAATTCAAACCGTTTCAATAGCGCCTGATCGGACTCGTCGTTCGCGGTGACGTCCGCGCGCAGTAGAACCACGGCCGACAGCGCCGCCTGGACGTCCGCATGCGCAAAGGTGTCGCGCTCGAGATATTTGCATTCGATGCACCAGTCGGCATAAAAATCCAGCATCACTGGACGTCCTTCGTCGCGCGCGCGCTCGAGGCCGGCTGTCAAGCCGCCAAGGCCCTTGATCGGTGCAAATATCAATGCCCCGGCATTAGCGCCGCCATCGACGATGAGCGGTTTCAACGGATGAAACGGGTTCTTGGCGCCGGCCCCGG
>DAOWDI010000109.1 GCA_030639105.1 Gammaproteobacteria bacterium
CAGTAGATGATGAGCTGCGAAAAATCTGCATTGATATAGAAAAGAGATACGAGCTGAAATTCTTAGAGATTGGGACAGATAAAGACCATATCCATTTTTTGGTGCAGTCGGTGCCGATGTACAGTGTGAAGAAGATTGTTCAGATGATAAAGAGTCTGACAGCGCGAGAGATCTTTTGCCGCTGTCCTTATGTAAAAAAGAAGCTTTAGGGCGGCAAATTCTGGTCTGACAAATACTTTGCAAGCACTGTTGGAAAGCATGGAGATGAAGCGATGATCGGCAAGTATGTGGAAGGCCAGTGGAGAGTATCAGAAGCTCCATAGTAACCATCAATTGGCACTGTTCTAGCAGGTTAGCACCGAATACCCCGTCAGCTTGCTGCGGGATAGTTTATCCTGCTGACACAATATACTGTGTAGAGTTGGCAACGAATCCTGACTACAATGTCGTCCTAAAAGCCGAATGGGCGGCTATGCAATGGAGGCATCAACAAATGCGGCGACGTATCCTCCTCGCTTTCTCCATCGTTTTCGTCTCCTTGTCGGTTTTGGCAAACGAGATCAGCATCGCCGATGCTGCTCTGATGCGTGGTGATTATGCGAGTGCGGTAAAAATATTTGAAGACCTTGCGGCCAGCGGTGATGCGACGGCAATGGTTTGCCTGGCCAGTTTGTACCATCGCGGCGAAGGT
The DNA here is from genome assembly GCA_030639105.1 of Gammaproteobacteria bacterium. Taxonomy (GTDB): domain Bacteria; phylum Pseudomonadota; class Gammaproteobacteria; genus UBA11873. The sequence continues at coordinate 692 of DAOWDI010000109.1, forward strand.
GTCGATCGCAATACGAAAAAGGCGGTGGCGTTATATCTTTCAGCCGCCGAATTGGGCCACCCCGAGGCGCAGTTCAACTTGGGTAATATGTATCTTCTCGGTGAGGGTCTGCCGCAGGACAAAGATTGGGCGCTGACTTTCTATCGGCTTGCGGCTAGACAGGGACACCGGTTGGCTGGACAGAATATGCGCGAACTGTATCGCGCGCGAGGGGCTACTCCCCCGGACCTTGGCGAGAGTGTGGGTGGTCAACCGGTGGCATCCGAAGACATGCCGGATCCAGAAGTGGTCGTCACCGCCCCGACCGACTCAGCCTTCGTTCCGCCGGCCGTCGCCGAGCAAACGGCAGTCCTCGAATCGGAGCAGATCGTGGTACATCACGTCGAGGTAGCGGACAGCGAACCCATCGACCGCGAGGTGCTGGAAACGGCCATGACTACCCAGAAGCTGGTACCCGCTGAGATAGAAATACGACTGCCCGCTGACAAATCCGCGTTGGCGAGCACCGGGGGTGCGGGGGTCGCAACGTCCGCGGAGGTACCCCAGAGTGAGGCCTCGCAAGCCGCTAGCGAGGTCTCCTCTGGCCTTATGGCCGAGACGGCGGGAGCTGAAGCGGGGCCGGCGCCGATGATTAGGCTCAAGGCCGTAGAAAGTCCCATCGAAAGAACCGCTGAGCCGGTTTCGGTCGACGAAGCCGGCGCGATCCAGCTTGCGCAGGAACAGGGCATAGAAGTAGAACTAGAGGGCCCCGTGGCGCCTCCGGCGGCGCGTGGAGCCCAACCCCTACTAAATCTCGATCAGGAAACCTTGACACCAAGAGCGTACGCGGAGCGCTTCGAGGGTGCAAAAAGAGCGTTGGCGCTGGAAAATTTCGACCACGGGATCGATAAGCTCACCGGACTGGCGGAGGACGGTTATGGTGAAGCGGCGTTGCTGCTCGCGGATATGGCGGAGCGTGGGGAGGGCATGCCAAACGATCCAGGGCTCGCGATGACGTGGCGGCGACGTGCGGCGGATCTGGGTAACGCCGAGGCACAATATCAACTCGCGGAACGCTATATGCGCGGTTGGGGCGTAGAGAGGGATGACGCGATGGCAATAACTTACTACCGCGATGCCGCGCGTGGCGGCCACCCATCGGCGAAAGAGAAGATAGGAGTGATTTACGCCGATGCCAGTTTGCCGATCCCCAACTTCATGCGTCCGCGCGAGCCAATTGCGATCTATCCCTCCGCGCAAGTAGGGGATGAGTCAACCTCCGGGTCCACCGGCATCCACGATGAAGCCGTGGTTGCTGGCGCCAAGGAACCCAAGTCCGCGGTGTCACCCGCGGCAAGCGATGTCTCCGAGCAGGCGCAGGCCGTCGAAGCGCAACTTGAAGCCGCTGTCGTCGCGCGGGTCGCGGCGGTGCCACCCCAAAAGGGGTTCTTCGGGCGTCTTAAGCAGTTTTTTTCGCGAGATGCCAAACCTGAACCGTCTCCCGCCGAGTATAGCGAAACGATTACCGTAACGGATGGCAAAGCTGGTGGCGCGATGATAGATGAGCCGTTGAACGTTCGTGAGGACAACTTGTCGATGGTGGCGCAGACTGACCTGGCCTATCTTGAGGACTTCGAACGAACGGAAGCGGCGGCGACGCCGGAAACAGCGAGTGCCGCAGCTGATCCGGAGGATTTCGCGGCCGCGTTACGGGATCCAACCGTCACTGAGCCAGAAGCAATTGTCGCCGCGGTGGGCATCGACCTGAAACTGGAGGCACCCATTAGCGCACCAGCGCCCTCGTCGACGGGGACCATTGATGAAGCGAAGCGTGCGCTGGCCGGGGGGCACTTTGTAGTGGCCGCCGCAATCTTCACACGGCTGGCGGAGGAGGGGAATGCAGACGCTCAGGCCTACATTGGTTACCTGTATCACAAAGGCAAGGGCGTCGAAGCAGACCTCGGTAAGGCCGTCGACTGGTACCGCCGCGCCGCGGCCAAGGGGAACCGCGATGCGCAATACAACCTTGCTCTTGCCTATGCTTTCGGTGAAGGAGTTGCGCAGGATGATGCTGAGGCAGTGATGTGGTATCGACGCGCCGCGGAGCAGGGAAGTGCAATTGCCCAATACAGTCTCGGCGTTTCCTACGCCTTGGGAGAAGGTGTGTCCCAGGACAATGTCGAGGCCGTTAAATGGTATCGAGTGGCGGCCGATCAGGGTTACGCGGCCGCGCAATACAATCTCGGCTATATGTATCGCTCGGGCCGAGCCGGGGTGCGCGATCTCAATGAGGCCATCAAATGGTATCGCCTGGCCGCGGCTCAGGGACATCCAGGTGCGCGTGCCGATCTGGCGTCTCTGAATACCGATGACATTTAGCGGCTCGTTCGCGGTCTTATCGTAGTCATGGGACTATACCGTGAGCGTGTATTTCCGTGGTTGCTGGACCACGTTGTTAGAGGCGAAGAGATCGAGGCGATTCGCGATCGCGTCATCGAACATGCGATTGGTCACGTCATCGAAATCGGATCGGGAACCGGCGCTAATTTTCTGTGCTATTCGGACTCAATTGCATCTTTGACAACCGTTGATCCCAACCCGGGGATGAATAGAATGGCGCGTCGACACAGCAAATATCTGGGGTTTCCGGTAGACATGCGGGAACTCGATTGTGAACATCTCCCAATGAAGGAAGCCAGCTTCGATTGTGCGGTGACGACGTTGACCCTATGCAGTTTGGCCGATGTCAAGAAATGTTTGAGGGAGGTCTATCGCGTGCTGAAACCGGGTGGGCGATTGCTGTTTCTCGAACATGGGTTGAGTAATTCCGAAACCGTCAGCCGTTGGCAACAACGTATCACGCCCTTGCAGCGTCGCGTGTGCGACGGCTGCCATCTGAACCGAGAGATAGATACGCTGATCCTCAACGCGGGTTTCACCGTCGAGGAGATGAAGAACTATTATCTGCAAAAAGTACCGCGTGCATTCGGATATATGTACGAGGGAAGCGCGACTAAATGACCTGACGCGCCCTCGGTCTTGTGTTGACCGAGGGTACCGCGCCGGACGCCTTGCTCAGCTGTTGACGCTAATGCGCCGCGCTTTCGCTTTCTCGCCTTTTGGTATCACGATTTCGAGGACGCCGTTTTTACCTTGCGCCGTGATCCCCTCGGCATTAGCACTGTCGGGTAATGAAAACCGGCGATAGAACGAACCGCTCACGCGTTCGACTCGTCGAAATCCGTTTTGCTCCACATTCCGCTCCTCGGCGCGTTCGCCTTTGATCGTCAAAATCCCCTGTTCCATGGTGATCTCAATATCTTCGGGATCGACACCGGGCACGTCCGCAGTAATAACAAAGCGCACCGCCTGTTCTTCGATATCTACCGCCGGCGTCCAGTTGCTGGTCGCCACGCTTGAGTTATCGCCTTGTTCAAGCCCGCCGATCCGATTCTGAAAGGCCCTATTCACCTCGTCGTGAAGCTTCGTCAGCGTGCCCCATGGGTCATATGATACAAGTGCCATGATTACCTCCAATAATTGCCAATTTGGCTGTTAGAGATAAAGATGGGGTCGTTCGCAATGGATTCAAGTCGAACAAGCACGCTTTTGTTTTCGAGTGGCCGAACGTCGCGGTTGGACGATGCCGGCTAGATGGCAATCGACCTATTTGGTTCGGTATCTTGTTCCCGTTGCCGTGGGTTTTTGATCGCTTCTTCCAGCTGGCGCGCGAAGTGTTCGAGACGTTTGCGCAGCTCCGGGATCTGTTGCTTGAGCTGGTCTTCTATCCGTGATAGCTCGTGCTCTATTTGCGGCAGTGTGTGATCGAGTTCCTGAACTGAACGATCGATACCCTGTTGCAGTGCACTGCCAAAGTCATGAACCTTGTTGATAATCGCGGCGAGCTTACCGGCTGTCGCTACCGCGCTAATCGTTTTCGCATAGTCGATCTTCCACCGCTTGTCTTCCATAACGAGATAGGTTTTCAATGGAAAACTCAGGGGCTTGTCTTCGCCAACCGTAACAGTTGTATCGATGAAGGCGGTTTCCTGCTCAATCACCGTGCGTTCGAGTACGGTATTCGTTACCGGTAAGATATCATCGAGTGAATCCAGGGCCACGGCGTCCGCGGCTGTAACATGGCGCTTGACGGCGCGGATGTCGTCTTGTTCTATAGCGGCCCAGAAATGTTCCGCCACGTCCTGCGGCGTGAGCTGGTGGGCGCACGATGCGTTCAGTGTAATCAGCAGGATAAAACAGAAACGCAATAGTTTTACGGACATCTTCTCAGCCATTCGGAGTATCTGAACTTCGGTGAAGTTTATGCGTCACCCGTACTCCAAGCAGGTAACCCCCCCAAGTCCCACTTAGTCACCCGGATAGAATACTAGTTCCCGAACGGCTGCGATACCGTGGCGTGGCTACGGCTACGGCAACGGCAACGGCATCAGGAGGCTGGTCGGATTACCGACCACTCGCGGGCCGCTGAATGGCGGCTGTTCCGGGGCAATGATTTTGCCCATGCGGACGACTCGCCGCCATTCTTCATCGACCATATCGGCGCGGTGATTATGGTGGAGGTCATCGGCGAGCTGACAAAATTCATCGATCCTCTCGGTCATGTAGTAGACCTCAATTAAACGTAGTTTGGCGGAGTAGTTTCGCGGCGTCGTCGCGATGACATCGGATAGCAGCGCCTCGGCTTCCGCGTAGCGTCCGTGAGCGATATTTAGATTGATTTCGCCATCCTCCATGGTCGCTGTCGTCAAGCTCTCGCTGCCCGCGGCCGCAACCTGTCGTTCCTGCGTTACTTGCAAATTGTTGCCGCCGGCACGCTGCTGAAGTATCCGTTGGACCTCGGTCTCCATCTCGATACGGCTCTTGGCCTTGGCCGCGATCTCGGCCTTACGGTCTGCCTCCTGAGCATGATATCGCTTTTCGATATCATGCTTACGGCTGGCGACGATGGTCCTACGGATGCGGTAGCAGATCAGGCCTGCCGCAACGATCGCTAATAAACCGAGAAGGGCTGACCGGAATGAGGTCGACGCAAAAATCGAACCGGTCGCCTGTGCATCCACCGCCATATCTACGCCCTTATCTGTGACACTATGATCGGCGCTGGAAGCATTTGGAACGCTTATGATGGGCGGTTCGGATTGTGGTTCTCTGACGACTGGCTTCGTCGTGGCTGCTACAGTAGGCGATCCTGGCGGCGCTTGTAGATCGGCCGCGCCGGTGGTGGTTTCAGCCGCGCTATTGGTCCGATTTGACTGACTATCGTAACGCGCCTTGAGGGCCGTATATCTTTCTTTCAGGGCCCCGAGTTCCGCGGCGAGTTCCGGATTTCGCGCCTGCCATTGGGTTGTCGGCTTCGGCATATTCGCTGCGGCGTGCTGGTCCACATCGATACTCGTCGAGTGCGCTTCGACCTCCGTGGCTGGTGAGGCCGCTATTGGAAATTTGGCGGTTCTCATTCCACCTTGCAGCGATTGCCTGGCACCATCCGCTGCTGGCGTCTCGGTTTGGGCAGCAATCACACCGGGCAGATATAAAAGCGCCCCTAGCATGATCTTGTTTTGATTTCCGTTGATGAACGCTTGAGGATTCGCCGCAAAAATCTGCTCGGCGACAGTCGCCGTATTTGCACTGCTGATGCGACGGGCGATCCCCCAGAGGGTGTCTCCACGCGCCACCGTGTAAGTTGGTCCATCGATCAGAGTGGTCACGATTGAGCGCGATTGTCCTCGAGGTGTGCTTACCCGTGGTCGCTTACTGACCGCGGGCGGGTCGAGCGCCAAGACAAAGTTACGCGAGATCGCAACGTCTCCAGCGAAGACTTTCAGACGAAGGGCTACAATCGGTTCGAAGATCGGTATATCGCTAGAGATGCGAACATAGGAAATTCCGCTCGTAGATTGTTCGAGTCGCGCTTCCATGCCGTTGATGAGCTGCGTGAGACGTGCGTTCCTCAAATACGAAATGTCCGGGGAGATCTTGAAGCGGAGCGGTTGCGCCTTGTCCTTGGGGCTAAGCCATAGTCCAACGGTAGCATTTAGAGGTTCACCCATGCGTGAGTGGGGATTTATTTCCCCCATTTGGAAGGCGTGAACGGTAACTGTAAAGAATGAAACTGCTAGAACGACGATTACTTCTAGGGCTGTCATCGAGTGTCGATTTCGCATTGTCCCGTACCTGGCTTAACGTATGGAATCAGACAGTCTTCTTCTTATAATCAAGATCCTAGACGAATCGTCATCTCAAATGTATGAACTAGTATGCGCCTGTAAACCTTGTTTACAATCTCAATCTGGATTGCAGGACCGTTATCGGCCGTCCAGCCCATAACTTGTGTCGAGCAGCCAACCCGGCCCCATGATGCATGGTAGAGAATTTGGACTTTCCTAATCCGATGAAGAATGGCGTTTTTGATGAAGAATATTATGCCCGATATTACAGGGATCGGATAACGCGCGTTGCGGATCCGGTTCATTTCGTTCGATTAGGGCGGTTCATCAGCGCCTACTGTGGACTCTTGGGAATAGGGATCCGCTCGATACTGGATCTAGGGTGCGGCATCGGAACGTTGAGGAAGCCATTGCTAAAACGTTTCCCGAAGGCCACCTATACGGGCGTCGATATCAGTCCGTATGCGTGTGCGAAATTCGGCTGGGAGTGCGCGTCGGTGAGTGAGTACTCATCGCTCGACAGCTTTGATCTCGTCATTTGCCACGACGTACTGCAATATCTCTCGGACAAAGACGCCGGGGCCGCAATAAGAAATCTCAATGCCTTATGCCGTAGCGTCCTTTACTTCAGCGTTCTGACCAAGGAAGATTGGAGCGACAACTGCAACAAGTCTCTTACTGATTCCGACGTCAATCTGCGTTCAACAAACTGGTATCGACGCAGGTTGCGGCGATATTTTCACAACCTCGGCGGTGGGGTTTATGTGAGCCGGAAACTCGATATTGTTTTATATTCGCTCGAGCATCTCGATTGAGAGTTCGTGGCGCGGCAGCCGAAGGTCCGCGGGATGTCAAGAAATAGGGGTTACGCCTCAAAAGGAATAAAATGTAGGGCGAGCCCATTGTTGCACCACCGTTCACCGGTGAGCGCGGGACCGTCTTTGAAAATGTGACCCTGATGACCGCCGCACTTGAGACAGTGATATTCAGTGCGCGGCCAAATCAAGCCGAAGTCCGACTTTGTCCCGAGATGACCGGGAATGTTGGTGAAGAAGCTTGGCCAGCCCGTGCCGCTGTCGTATTTCATCTCCGTACTGAACAAGGGTAAGCTACAGGCGCGGCACATAAATATGCCTGGACGCTTTTCATCATTGAGGGCACTGGAAAATGGCCTTTCCGTGTCTTCCTCAAATAGCACATCGAATGCTTCGCGGGGCAACTTGCTGCGCCATTCTTCCGGCGTACGGTTCCGTGGTGCCGCGTCACTGGCGACGACGGCCGAGGCAGCCAGGAAGTCCCGCCACCGTGCTTGTATCGCGACGATGGATGGTGCTTCGATCGCCGCTGCCGCCAACCGGACCTTGGGGGAGATCAACGGCGCTACGCTCAGTCCGAGGACGCCGGTCAGGAATTTTCGCCGGCTCACGGGAGACTCCTATCGATGACCCTAGATGATATTGGTGTGGTTCGCCGGTCAAAAGTTCAATTATTATCCCGAAGAATTCAATGTTTCGTTGAAGTATCGCCGCAGGAACTCGTCCAATTCAATCTCATCGCTTCCCTCCATTTCCTTCTGGCGTCGAATAGACTCCGCGGCGAGCGCGTGGAACTCGGCGGCCTTGTCCGCATCCATGCGTCGACCTCGAAAATACCGCTCGTGGCTTTCCGATAAGGCGAATGCATACTTGGCGAATGGCAGCCCGGTCTCGTGCATCGCGGCAAGGATCTGTGCGGAAGGGAGTAGGTCAAAGTCTTGCAAATTCGCGCGCTGTCGATCCACGGAGCGTTTGTATACGGGCTCCGGACGGCCGGAATCAAGCGCGGTACAGATTGCCTCGACGCTGTCAAGGATATCTTCCGCCCATGTCTTGAGCGGTTTCGTGGAGTTTTTGAGCTGCAAATGCAATCCTGGCTCCCGTCCACGTAGCGCGACGGTCAGTTCATTGTATTGAATCGTTCTCCACTCAGACTCGGAGATTGTGGGGCTATGTTCGAGCAGGCAGAATATAAGAAATGCTTCCATGAATCTCAGTTGATTGACATCTACCCCATTTGGTTCGAAGGCATTGACGTCCAATGCTCTAATTTCGACATATTCGACGCCGCGATCGCGTAGCGCAACGGTCGGCTTCTCACCCGGCCGCGTTACCCGTTTCGGCCGTACAAAACTGTAATACTCGTTCTCGATTTGCAGCACGTTCGTATTGAGTTGCACGTATTCATCGCCGTCCGTGATCCCAATCGCTTCATATTCGGGGTAGGGGGTTTCTATTGCGATACGGAGACTATCGACATAGTTGTCGAGACTATCGTAAGAAATCGTAAGCGCCGACTGGTTCTTGTTTTTATAACCAATATCGCTCATACGCAGCGAAGTTGCATAGGGCAGATAGTGAGTGCCCGAATCGAATGCCTTGAAGCGTGTCGTCCGGCCAGCGAGAAAGGACTTGCAGACGGCCGGCGAGTTGCCAAATAAAAATGAAACCAGCCAGCCGAGCCGGTGAAAATTACGGATCAAACCAAAATAATGCTCGTCGATAAAGTCTCTAAGAAGCCCGGCATCTTCTTCCTCTTCCTGAAACACGGGCCAGAAATCGGCAGGTAAGGAGTAGTTGAAATGGACGCCGGCGATCGTCTGCATCGTCCTGCCATACCGGTAGCCAAGACCATTTCTGTAAATCGTCTTCATGCGACCGACATTCGACTCGCCGTAATATGCGAGCGGTATTTCCCTATCGTCCGGAATAC
>DAOWDI010000059.1 GCA_030639105.1 Gammaproteobacteria bacterium
AGAAGCTGGGCAACCGGCCGACCGGCGGCGCGTTCACCGAGCAGTTTGTCGAATCGGGCTCGTTCGGGTGGCGCAACTTCAAACTCGCTCTCGCGATATAGCACCAAACGATCACGGTCGAGTACCTTAGCGAGGAGTAGTTCGGCGTCCAATCTCGAACTTTCGCTTGGGCGCAGCAACCGGTCGCCGTGCATAACTAATTCAGCGACGGTGACTGGCATGGCGGACCGCGCTGGCCTAAATCTTTTGTATCCAACGTCAACCAACCGCGAGCTCCGCCATCAGATCCGCCTGATGTTCCTGCTGCAGAGGTTCGACAATGAGGTTGAGATCGCCTTCGGTCACTTCGGTAAGTTTGTACAGCGTCAGATTAATGCGGTGATCCGTGATTCTGCCCTGCGGGTAATTGTAGGTTCGGATGCGCTCGGAGCGGTCACCGCTGCCAACGAGGCTGCGGCGATTTTGCGCCTGCTCGGAAGCGATCTTGTCGCGTTCGGTTTGCAGCAACTTTGCCTTCAATAAACTCATGGCGCGTGCTCGATTCTTATGCTGCGATCGTTCGTCCTGGCATTCAACCACGACGCCCGTCGCCAAGTGGGTGATCCGGACCGCGGAATCGGTCTTGTTAACGTGTTGCCCGCCCGCTCCCGATGCCCTAAACGTATCGATCCGAAGATCATTCGGATTGACTTCAATCTCGGTAACCTCATCGACTTCCGGCATAACCGCGACGGTGCAGGCCGAGGTGTGTATACGCCCCTGAGACTCTGTTTCGGGTACGCGTTGCACCCGATGCACGCCGGATTCAAACTTCAAACTGGCATAGGCGCCACGGCCGACAATCTTCGCGATGACCTCCTTGTAACCACCTGCTTCACTCGGGCTAGCGCTGATGATTTCGACCTTCCATCCGCGGCGCTCGGCATACTTCAGGTACATGCGTAAGAGGTTGCCAGAGAAAATCCCGGCCTCATCGCCGCCCGTTCCTGCCCGAATTTCCATAAAGATGTTGGCGTCGTCGGCCGGATCTTTCGGGATAAGCAGGCGTTCCAACCGAACTTCGCAGACATTGATCCGTTCCTTCGATACAATGATTTCCTCGAGCGCAAGTGCACGCATCTCAGCATCGCTTTCCGTATTCAACTCTTGTGCCTGGGCGAGGTTTGTCAGCAATTGCCGGTAGTCGGTGAAACATTCAACAACCGGATCGATTTCGGCACGCTCTTGTGACAGCACCCGGTACTGATTCTGATCGTTGATGACTTCGGGTGAAGCAAGCAGAGCATCCAACTCCTCGCGGCGTTCGGCGATGCTTTCGAGTTTTTGCCTAAGGCTGTCTTTCATCACCCGATTATGTCCTCTATTGCGAAGGGCCGAGAATGTCGCGTGCGAGGCGCACAATCTCGTCATGGCCGTCCACGGCGGCTTCGCGAATTTTTGTTGTCGGAGTGTGCAGTAAGCGATTGACCAGGCCATTGGCCAATGTCGTGATCACTTTTTCGGCATCGTCGCCGGCCACCAGGCGTTTGCGGGCCTTATCCAGAAGCTCGGCTTTCACGCGTTCGGCCTGGTCACGGATAGCCACGATAGTATGAGTGCTGTCCTGGCTTTGCAGCCAGTCCATGTAGGATTGCGCTTGGATATTGATCATTTCCTCGGCTTGCGCCGCGGCGGCCACCCGCAGCTGCGTATTTTCACTAACGACCTGATTGAGGTCATCCACCGAGTAGAGATAGACGTCCGGTACTTCGCCGGCGCTTGGTTCGACATCGCGCGGTACCGCTAGGTCGACAATGAACAGCGGCGCCTGGCGCCGTGCCTGTAACGCCGCGCGAACGGCTCCCGCGGTTATCAGCGGGAGTCGGCTGGCCGTCGACGATACGATGATATCGGCTGCCGCCAAGTATTGCGGCAGTTCGTTTAACGTGATGGGACGTCCATCGAAGCGGGCAGCAAGCTCCTGTGATCGGCCGAGGGTGCGATTGGCAATGATCAGGTCCGCGATATTGTTCGCACACAGGTGATATGCGACCAGCGAGATGGTGTCGCCTGCGCCGACCAGCAGAGCGGTCTTATCGCTCAGGTCACCGTGGATCTGTTTCGCCAGTTTCACCGCGGCAAATGCCACCGAGACAGGGTTCTCCCCGATTGCGGTTTGCGTGCGGATCTGTTTCGCGACGTAAAAAGCGTGCTGAAATAATCTGTTGAGGACCTTGCCTGCGGTCCCTTGGCCGACCGCGGCC
>DAOWDI010000146.1 GCA_030639105.1 Gammaproteobacteria bacterium
ATCACCGTCGCCGAGGTTGATTGCACCCGGGGGGCGCGCCGGATCGGAACGCTCGACCATTGCCGACTTGCTTGCCGCAGCAACGCCAATCTCGATACTCGAGGGCGACAGCGCCAGACGCAAATGCCGGGCGGCTCGCTCAAGTTCGGCGTGCGGCGAAGACCTCAAGTCTTCGTAACGCACCACGCAGATGTGCTCACCGGACAGTACGGCCATCCGTCCCCAGGCGTTCAAGAACCGGAAGCACCACCAGATATCGCTGTTGAAGCGGCGTCCGGACGGATCGCCGCGCAGGAATGCGGAAAAAGACACCGCGTATCGCCGCTGCCATTTCGTATAGTTCGAGACCAATGAGGCGCGGATATCGCGCACCAACAACACGATTGGCGGCAGCCTCATCCCCCTCACCGCGAGGGTGTTTTGCAACAGCAGCGGGGGGACGCTATGGCTGCTCTTGAGTATGGGGATCTGAGGATATCGGTGGGGATCCTTGGGGCCGCCGATGATGTCGTTGGCATGATTGTATGCGGGCGGCGGGATCCCGAAGTGTTCGGCTATCGCATTGGCGAGCATGAATTTTAGCCAGTGCGTCCCCGCTTGATGCATACTGATGAGGCCGCCATCCCAATGACGCGACCTCAGCAGGGCGTAGTTGCTCAGTTCGTGCCGTAAGCGATGATAATGAAACCGGCTTGACTCAACTATCGCCATGCTCGCCTCGCCCTCATATCAGACCCGATGGTAGCGTGAAAGGCGCCGGCCGTCGCGCGTGAACCGCACGTTATAATCGCCGGAGCACATGAACATTCTGATCATCAAGCTCGGTGCGCTCGGCGATATGGTGATGGCGACCCCGCTGATCGCGGCGATACAGCGCGCCCACGCTAACGCCGATATTCATCTACTGACCACCGCGCCATTTGCCCCAATCTTTGCCGAGTGGCGCGGACTTCTGGTCACCGCCCGTCCACGCAGCGGCCTCGGCAATACCGCGCGCACACTGCGTTGGATCCGGCGTCTCGCTTGCGCACGGATCTATGACCTACAAGGCAACGATCGTACGGCCTTACTGTGTGCGTTGTCGGGATCGCCCGTACGGGTCGGTAATCACCCGCGCTTTCCTTACACCCACCATCCGCCGATGAGATGGACGGGGGAAGGCCATATTTTCGAGCGCATGACGGACGTCCTGGCCGCTGGGGGCGTCGGCGGGGTCGAAGCCACTCCCATCCTGCCTATTGCCGAGGCCGAACGCGATGCGATCGGCGACTGGTTGGCGCGCCGTGCGCTCACCGAGCGTGATTTCGTGCTGCTGCATGCCAACGCCAGTGCCTCACGCGCGGAGAAAAAGTGGCCGCATTTCGCCTCGCTGGGGCGGCGTCTAGCTGGGGCAGGCCTCCGGCCGGTCTGGATCGGCGCCGGCAGCGATGCCGTCGAAAATGAACATCTCGCTATGACCGCCGGCGGGATCGACGCGACCGGCGTCTTCAGCATTGCGGCGCTGGCGGAACTCGGCCGGCATGCACGTTTCGCCGTCACCAATGATTCGGGACCGATGCATGTCTTAGCGGCCGCCTCGATCCCGGTGTTCGGTTTGTTCGGCCCCAGCGACTGGCGCCGCAACCACGCGCTGGGGCAGCGCGAATACGTGATCGCCTGCGTCGAATGCGTCGATGGGTTCAACGGCGCACGCACGGGCGACTGTCTAGGTCAGGTGACCTGTGAGATGGTGTGGAGACGACTCGAGGCTTCAGGGTTACTTTAACCCACCATTGGCGGCGGTCATACGCGCATAGAGTGCAAGATACTGCCTAACAACGGCCGCTTCGCTGTAATACCGATCAAATCGTGCACGGGCCATTTCCGCCCGCCGTTGCGCCGGGGCTCGATGCGCCGCGACATCAACGAGCGCGCGGGCCAGCGCTCCGGCATCGTCTATTTCTACCAGTATGGCCGTATCGGCATCGAGGATCTCTAACGGACCGTCAGTGCGCGTGGCGATGATGGGTACGCCGAGCGCCATGGCTTCGAGACAGACGATACCGAAAGGCTCATCGCGCGATGGCAGCACGAAGACATCGACCCCGGCGAGACAATTTGCAACATCGTGCCGCCACCCGAGAAAGCTCACGGCCTCTTCCAGCGCGAGTTCGCGACAGAGGCGGTGCAGGGCTTCGCCTTCGGGGCCGGCGCCGGCGATCGCGCAGATGAAGTCGACCCCATAGTGCCGTACCCTTGCCAGGGCACGCAGCAGGATATCGAAGCCCTTCTTATGCACCAGGCGGCCAATCGCGGCAATCTTCAGCTGAGATCCGCCCGCCGCACTCGACCCGTTCGCACCGCCTCGCGCAACGATCGACGAAAAATTCGGGATCAGCGACGCCCGCGCCGCCGGGGTCCCGGCGGCGATCAAAAAAGCATGCTGCTTCGAGGTTGTCGGGACGAGATGGTCGATCGCCCGATAGTATTTCAAGTTGACGTAATTGTGTGTCTTGGCCACGCTCGGGATCCCGAGCGCAGCCGCCGCCCTACCGCCGAGACTCGCGGCGCGCGCGAGATGCAGCTGAGCGACATGTACATCGAAGTCCCGCAAATAGTGTTTGATCGTGCGCCGTGCCACAAAGTCCCAAGGCCCGTGCACCTTCAGGGTGTGATAGGTAACCCCATCCATACCCTCAATCTCGCGCAATACCTCGGACCGGCGCTCGCAGATGGCGAGTACCTTGTGGCCACGCACCCCAAGGGCCCGGCACAGGTCGACGAACGATCGCTCGGCGCCACCGAAGCGCTTTGCCAACATGATTTGAGCGATCCGCACCGTCGGCCTCAAGCCACGGCCGGATCCGCGCCGGCAGACCTCGCGAGCAGCGCATCGAGCGCCTCGGCGACAACGCTCGGGCAGAGCGCGCTCAGGTCTTCATTTGGCGCCAATACCACGGCCGCACGCGCACCCCAGGGGCGATAGCGCTCGGGCCGGCCGGGGCCGAATACGGTGAGCGTCGGGACATTCAATGCCGCGGCCATGTGTCCCAAGCCCGAGTCGTTGCCCACGAACGCCGTGGCCCCGGCCATACAGGCCGCCGCCGCCAACAGCGTGGTCTCACCCACGAGGTTGACCACGGGCGGTGTTACGGCCGCCTGTAGCCGATCGCCGAGTGCGCGATCGGCCTTCGAGCCGAGCACGATGACGGCATCGAAGGCCCCGGCGCGTTTATTGATCAACGCTGTAAAGTGATCGACCGGCCAGATCTTTTTGCCCCAGTTCGCCCCAGGCGCGACCACCAGATGGCGACCGCCGGCAACGCCGGACAGCATTTCAGCGGCGCTCTGGCGCGAAGAGTCGTCTAGCCATAGCCTGGCGGGGGGGATCGCGATATCGGCTCCGAGGATCGGCCTGAGCGCGGTGAAATGATGCTGCACCGCGTGCGATCCCACCGAGGTTTTGCGGCGCTTGATACCGCGCTGACCACAACGGACGAGCAGCGTCAGAAACGCGGTGCGCAAGTCGACGGCCACATCGTAGGTATGCTCGCGCAGCGTTGCTATGAGCTCCCACGAGTCGCGCCATCCCGCCTTCTTGTCTTTGTGCAGCAAACGCCCGAGATACGGGCAAGGCGTCAACAATTCGGAGGAACGTGCATCGGCGACGACATCGATGCGGTGCTGGGGGAAAGACAGATGCAGGGCTTCGAGCAACGGCGTCGTCATCACTAGATCGCCGATGTTGCTCAGGGTTACAAACAACAAACGCCGTGGGGCGTTCATCGCGCGTGCGCCTGGAATACAGCATCGATCGCCGCGGCCACACGCGCCAAGGGGATCAATGCCATATCCGTTCCACCGTATGCGCGCGCCGTGATCGCGATACGCGAACCGTAGGGCGGTTTGAATTTCTCCGCATTCGTGCGTCCGAACAAAGTAATGAGCGGCTGCCCGCCCGCGGCCAGAAGATGTCCACTGCCCGCATCGTTGGCAACGCCAACGGCAATCCGTTGCGCCAAGGCAATACTGAGCAGCGGGCCCGCCCGGCCCAGAGCGCGGTGATCCTGCTCAGGGCACAGAGCCGCGGGCAGCGCTTCGGTTATTTCCCCATACACGGAGTTCTCTTCCGGACCCAGGAAGAATACCGGCGTTCGCCCCTTTTTCCGCTGGCGCTTCGCCAGTTCGATGTAGTGTGATAACGGCCACCGCTTGCGCACCCCGGAGGCGCCCGGCGCTAAGCCAACGTACGTCTCGCCGGCGGGCAACAGCTCCTCAGCCAGACGTGTGTTTTCGCCACCAACTGGGATCGTCGTATCGACGTCGAGCTCGCAACCCGCGGCCAGCGTCGCCAGACAACGCATCTGTTCGAATACGGAATCGGGATAGGGGCGGCCCGGGGGCGGTTTTCTATCGGACAGGCAAAAATTCAATGCCGGCGAAATAAAGACCTCATGAGCAATGCTCTTTAGCAGTATGGCGTTGCGGATCTTGGCTTCCGTGGCCACGACGATGTCGAATCTTCCCACCGGCGGCGCTCGCATCAGTTCGCGCCAGCTAACGCCGACGCCGGCGAGATCCCGCACCTCATCGATAACCCCCTCAGCGAGGGATGCGAGGGCGCCGCTAAAAACACTCTTGCGCAGACCCGCCAGCCATACCAGCCGGTGGTTGGGCAGTGCGTTTTTCAGCGCGACGATGACCGGCCACTTTATCAACGCATCGCCGATCCGATCGCCGGTAACGTGCACAAGGATCGCTGGGCGCTCAATACGGCTGATAAGATTTCTCTTCGACTAAATTGGAACCGAGGCGCTCGTTGAGCGCCCGTTTTATGCGGGAGCGCTCATCGTTGGTGCGATAGACGCTGCGCGCAAGTTCGACGAAAGACTCATCGAACGACTTATCGGCTTCTTTGCACCTGATTTGATCCTCGATATCCCACAGCTTTTCGTTGATCGATTTCAATTGCGCCCGTAAAACGGCGATGACTTCGGGATCGATGCCGAGCCGCGGCCAGGCATCGTTGAGGACCGCCAATTCGCGTTGGACGTTCGCGCGTTTTGCCGGATTGGCGATCCTTTCGAACTTGATCTCCAAGATCGTGATCTTGTCGACCAACTCGCCGTAGGAAACGTCAATTCGAACGCTCATCGAATCCCTCTTAGCGTATCTGGCCCGCTGCCCGGTGGAGCCTTGTTGGCTGGTTCTCGATTACCCAAGCATTCATCGCCGTCCTTAGCGTCTCCATTCGCCAGCCCCGGGGATCCGGGCTAAACTGCCGCGGAACTCTTGTTACGGGTTGAGTCGTTGACGCCCGGATCCGACACCCCGCACCTTACCGCAGGAAGGAATACACGAGGCATGGGCATGGAAATCGGGATCTTACAAGCAATGCCGTCCCGGGGCTACGCGGGCATCACCAACTTTGACATGTCTAGCGAGGATTGCGAACTTGCGACGAACCGTAACGCAGAGGCCGCCGTCGGGTTACCTTATCAGCCCCCGGTGCGCTCGCCATGTCGCTGAGTAGACATCGCCGGATTATTCTCACGGCTGTTTGCTCCCTGCTCGCGGTATTGGTGTCAACGGCTATACAGAAGGCATGGGCACAGGATGCCAGGACCCTTTTCAGCGAATACAGCGACCGGATCTACCAAGTCAGGATGATCGATCGTTCGTCGGGAAAGCAGGCAGGGCTTGGCTCGGGGTTCTTGATCAACGCTGAGGGCTTGTTCATCACGAACTACCACGTCATCGCGGAATATGCGAACCATCCCGCACGGTATAGCATCGAATTCGTGCGCCACAACGGCGAAAAAGGCGCGCTATCTCTGATCAATCTCGACGTCGTCAACGATCTAGCGCTGCTGCGGCTTGATGACGCACCTGGCTACTACCTCGAACTCGCGACCGGTCTGCCCGCGCAGGGCGAATCAATTTTTTCGATTGGCAATCCGCACGACTTGGGCTGGACAGTGATCCCGGGCACCTATAACGGCATCGCCGCCTACAGCATTTATGAACGGATCCATTTTTCTGGTTCGGTGAACCCGGGCATGAGCGGCGGTCCCGTGTTGAACGCCGCCGGGCAGGTTATCGGCGTGAACGTCGCGACGGCCGGCAATCAGCTGAGCTTCCTCGTCCCACTCAATCGACTGGCCGCGTTCATTCAGCGTTCGTCGGTGGCCACCATCGATGTCGGCGCGATCGACGAAACGATCGGCGGGCAACTGAAGGCAAATCAACACGAGGTGATCAGTGCGCTCATTACATCGCCGTGGGGGACGGCGGACTTCGGCGATGCCGTGGTCCCAAGCGAAGTGGCGGCGCACATCCGCTGCTGGGGTTTCTCCGACGATGACCCGGAGATCCTCTATGCTCATTCGGCGACATCGTGCAACAGCGAAGAGCAGATTTATCTATCCAGCGAATTCAACACGGGCAATATCGCCTATCAATTTAACTGGCTCGAGACGAACGAACTCAACACCCTGCAGTTCTACAATATGTACAAAGAAAAGATCGCCAACGCCCATCCTGATAACGACACGCGCAAAGAGGATGTCACCAGCTTCATTTGTCACGAAGACTTTATTCGGTCGCGATCACTGCGCGGTAAAGCGGTGGTGACCAAGGCTGCATTCTGCATTCGCGAATATCGTCGCTATCGCGGTCTCTACGACATACTATTTTTTGGTGCATCAGTGCACAGGAACAAAAGCGCGCTGGTAAGTCACTTTACAATGGCTGGCGTCGAGCAAGATCTGGCCATGGATTTTACGCGCAAATTCATTGCGAGCGTTCAATGGAAGTAGTGTTTGAAGTAGTAAGCCGTGCGGGTCGGATACTCGAGCGCTATCGGGCGAGTGGTCCGCGGCTTTCGATCGGGCGCGCATTCGATAATGACCTGATCCTCGCGGACGAAACGGTCAGCCCGCACCATGCCGCGATTGAAACCGGTGAGGACGGCGTTGTGATGTTGCTCGACCTGAATAGTTTGAACGGCGTGCGTACGGAACGACACGAACCGATAGACGGACCGATACCCTTGCGCTCGGGAGAAGACTACAGCTTCGGCAGAGCACGGGTAAGGATCTACGGCGCCGCACACCCAGTCGCCAATACGGTCCGCATCGGTGGAATGGATTGGCTGATCAACCGCCTCGGCGGCGGTCCAGCGTTATTCGCCATTCTGAGTCTGGTGGCCGCGGTTGCGATCACCGAACAATGGTTGAATACCTTTACGGAGATCCGCTACCAGGAGATAGCGATTGGGCTTTTCGGGGTGATGACCCTCGGCGTTGTTATTGCGGCGTTTTGGGCCATCGTTGGGCGAATCGTCAAACATGAAGGGCGATTCCAGACGCAACTCGGACTCGTGATGTTGTATCTTTTGCTGCAAAGTGCAGTAGTCTACAGTCATGAATTATTACTCTTCAACTCACTCAATACCGCTATCAGTACAGCCTTCAGCCTCATCGTCAGCTTTGTATTGTCGAGCGGCGTACTATGGATTTCCCTGCACATTGCTACCAACCTGACGGTTAGGCAGCGATGGGGATGTGCCACCAAGATATCGGGCGTTTTTCTCTGCATGGCGATCTACCCCGCGATCCTCAAACAAATGGAATTTTCCGGATCGCCCGACTATATAAACGAGGTAATGCCGCCGTCCGTACGGGTTTTCAACGGTGTATCGGTCGAACACTTTGTGGAAGAATCTACGGCCTTATTTGCGGCAACAGACCATGATGACCAACGTCCTTAGTCAAACGTCGAATCGATGACAAACCAACCCCAGACTCATTGACGCTGGAGAATTTTTGTGCGTAATCAACGTGAAATCGTCGTTTTAAGTGCCGTGCGTACGGCCATCGGCGGGTATGGCGGCACGCTCAAGGACCAACCACCCACCGAACTCGCCGCAACGGTGGTGCGTGAAGCGGTGCAACGCGCCGGTATTGAACCAGCCAAGGTGGGCCACTGCGTGTTCGGCAACGTGATCCATACCGAAGCCCGGGATATGTATCTGTCGCGGGTGGCGGCAATCAATGGCGGTCTGCCAATCGAAACACCTGCCTTCACCGTAAATCGATTGTGCGGAAGCGGCCTGCAGGCCATCGTGTCGGCCGCCCAGATCATTAAGCTCGGAGACGCCGACGCAGCCGTGGCCGGCGGTGCGGAATGCATGAGCCGGGTGCCCTATTGGCTCCCGAAGATGCGCTGGGGGCAGCACATGAGCGATGGACAGGTTGTAGATGCCATGGTGGGCGCGTTGACCGATCCCTTCGACAACTGCCACATGGGAGTGACCGCGGAAAATATCGCCCAGAAGTGGGGCATCTCGCGCGAAGATCAGGATAAACTGGCGGTCGAAAGCCATCGGCGCGCCGCCAACGCCATCGACGAAGGTCATTTCACCGACCAGATCGTTCCTATCGAAATCAAGTCTCGCAAGGGCGTCACCGTGTTCGATACCGATGAGCATGTACGCCGCGATGCCACGGTGGAAGGGTTGGCAAAACTGCGCCCGGTCTTCAATAGGGCAGGCTCGGTCACGCCGGGCAATGCCTCGGGCATCAATGACGCGGCCGCCGCGGTGGTATTAATGGAACAGAGCACCGCCGAAAACGCAGGGCTCAAACCGATGGCTCGCATGGTGGACTACTCGCTGGCCGCCGTTGACCCCAAGTACATGGGTATCGGACCGGTTCCCGCAGTCAAAAACCTACTGGAAAAAACCGGACTGGGTATCGGCGATATCGATGTCTTCGAGGTCAACGAGGCATTTGCCGCCCAGGCACTGGCGGTGTGCCGCGACCTTGATCTGCCAATGGAGCGGACGAATCCCAACGGCAGTGGGATCTCATTGGGTCATCCCATCGGAGCCACCGGCTGCATCGTGTCGGTGAAAGCCATTCATGAACTGCAACGCACCGGTGGGCGCTACGCCCTAGTCGCCCTATGTATTGGCGGCGGACAGGGTATTGGTGCAGTGTTTGAACGTATGTAGTCACCCTCAAGCCTGGGCGGCTGCCGGAGAATAGGAGCCTCGACTCGAAGGAAAGCTCGTTTAAGGTAGATTTTTTCATTGGAAACCACCAATAACAGAGGAGCACACAACATGGCACGAATGACATTAGTAACCGGCGGTACCCGCGGCATAGGTGCGGCGATTTCTGTGGCGCTGCGCGACGCGGACTATACGGTGGCGGCCAATTATGGGGGTAATGAAGACGCTGCCAGGGCATTTTCGGAAAAGACCGGTATCCCCGTCTACAAATTCGATGTCGGTAAGTTCGATCAGTGTGAAGAGGCCGTGAGGCAGATCGAGAATGATATCGGGGCTATCGACATTCTGGTCAACAATGCGGGGATCACACGCGACGGAACCTTGCACAAAATGAGTCCGGTGCGCTGGGAGGAGGTCATCCGTACCAATCTGACCTCCTGCTATAACCTGTGCCGGTGTGTCATTGACGGCATGCGAGAGCGAAATTTTGGTCGAATTGTCAATATTGGTTCCATAAACGGGCAGGCCGGGCAATATGGACAGGTCAACTATGCGGCGGCCAAATCGGGTATTCATGGTTTCACCAAGGCACTCGCACTCGAGGGGGCGTCGAAGGGCATTACGGTAAATGCCATTGCACCGGGTTATGTCAACACCGATATGGTGCGCGCGGTGCCGGAAAAAGTATTACAAAAGATCATCGCCACCATCCCGGCGGGCCGGCTTGGCGAGCCCGAAGATATCGCGCGCAGTGTAATGTTTCTGGTGGCGGATGAAGCCGACTTCATTACCGGTTCGACGTTGTCTATCAATGGCGGTCAGCATATGTACTGACAGTCGATTGAAACCGTCACCGGAAGCGATTATCACGTTGCGACTGTTGCGACTGTAGGAAATACGGCAATTCCAGTCGTTGCTTGGTCGCGGCACGGCGCCCTTCAGTCGGTGATCTTCTTGTGCAGATGAGGCAGCGAATCGGCATCACCGGCCTTCATATATCGCTCTTCATCGCCTGTGCGCGTGACATTTTCGTATACACCGTCATCACGTTTTACGAGCTTCGTGAATCCGATCTCCTTGAGCTTGGCATCTCCGGTCGGCAGGCTGATGCCGGGCGCGGACAGCACCTTGCGCACCGGAGCCGCGAACTCCGTTTCTCCCATGGGTAACTGCCCCGCATAACAGACTTCGCCCCACATCGTCAGCACGACATCCACGCCATGCCTGACTTCTATGGTCTGACTGTTCGCTTCACAGTAATAGTCGTAACAGGGCATCAGCTAAGATTTCATCACGCAATCATGGAGCCGCGGATTATCCGCGTACTATGGCGCAAACCCGGTGAATTTCAATGCTCTCGGTGCGCACTGGCCAGGTATTCGATCCCTTCGCGCCGATTTCCAGAGATAGGCTCATGGATTTCCCCGTTATCGTCCAAGCTTGGGTACGGCCGTCCTCGCGCCCGGCAGTATCGTGCAACGGCCGGGTGCAGCCATTCGAACAATAATCGCGTGTATTCCTCCTCACCGATCCTGCAGCTTGCATAAAGCCCTGCTTGTTCGCGCTGCCTGGCCGCTTCGAAAAGAATGATGCCGGCCGCAACCGATACATTAAGTGACTCGACCATACCCATCAGTGGAATATGAATGCGCCCGTGGGCATTAGCTGATGCTGCACCCGACAAGCCGTCCAATTCGGAGCCAAACACAATGACTACCGGCACAGTGTAGTCCACCCCACGAAAGTCGACCGTACCCGGCCCGACATCCGCGGCTAGAATGGTAAATCCGCTGTGGCGAAACCCGGCATAGGCGGCCGAGATAGTGCGGTGGTGACGTACGGCGATCCATTTCTCCGTACCGCCGGCAGTCTTGTGCCCCAACTTGACATCCGCCGGATCCTCGGCGATCGCATGGATCACGCCAACCCCGACGGCATCGCAGGTGCGCGCCAACGCACCCAGATTGCGTGTCTTGTGTACGTTCTCCATCGCTACGGTCAAATCCGGCTGCCGGCGCGACAGCGTCGCGGCGATGCGTTTGAATCTTCTCGATCCGGTCAAGAGTGAATCACCTCAAAGCGCCGCTAGCTGCCGCCCAGAAGGAACCCGCTCTACGCGCAAATAGTGCAATTACATTCATCCGAATTATCGACCTGCATGTCCATTCCTGACGCAAACACTGTATGCGTATAACCATCTTTGGCATGCTCTGCCACCAGCGTTATCGCCGACGAATTGCGCCAACAGTTCGCGTCAACTGAATAGATGCTGACCGATGCGAAATCCGGCAAGGTAGGTTCCCGCCGCCGATCCCAGCGTACTCAGCACAAAAACAAGTAAAGTACGCGCGACGCGATTGTGGCGCCAGCCGTGAAAACTCGATGTATCGGTTCGCAGCCGCGAGAAATCACCGACCGTCGGTTTGCGTAGATAGGCCTCCACCAAAGCGGTGACGAAGCCAGCGCCGATCGTCGGGTTAAGCGATGTTATCGGCGCCGCGACAAAGGCGCTCATGACGGTCAGAACGTGGCCGCCGGCGATCGCGGCGCCCAGCGCGGACAATCCGCCGTTTATCACGACCCATTCCGTAACCAGGGTCAGCCCCAATGAGGGACTGCGGTAGAATCCGATCCCAAAGCCGATAAAAACGAGGGCGACTATCAACCACGGGATCGTTTTGACCCATGTCGATCCTGGTGGGATCTGTGAGAGTTCCGAGATGACTTCATGCGTCTCGCTTTCGCCGGCGCGCAGGTCTTTTTCGACGCCCCTCAGGTGGCCGGCGCCAACGACCGCGAGGATCCGTTTTGGCCCGTCTACGGCAAGTTGACGCAACTTGGCCGCCATGAATCGATCACGCTCGGTAATGAGAGGCTCATAGATTTCCGCGGCGGTCTCGGCGAATTGCGCGAACGTCGTCTCTAATAGATCGCCGTCCTTGAGCTTTTCGATCTCCTCCTCGTCGATCTCCTCATGGACGACAACGCTGGTGAGGAGGCCCGAAAACAGATAGAAACGCCGCCACCACGGCACATTGCGGTAGATCCGTTTCAAGGTTGTACCGATTTCCCGATCGATAAGCGCCAGGCGGCATCCCATCGCCCGCGCTCGTTCTATCGCGGCGTGCATCTCCGCGCCAGGTTCGATATCGAACTGATCGGCGATCCGCTGCTGGAACGCACCCATCGCCAGCATCGCGGTTACCATCGGTGCCCGGCCCGTTCTGATAACCTGGAAGAGGTCCATTTTGTGCAGCGCGTCGGGATCCTCAAATGCCTTGAAGCGGCTCGCGCAAAGCTCGATAGCGACAATATCCCACGCCCCATCCGTGATCTCATTTTCGACAGCCTCGACACTGGCGCGCGACACATGTGCGGTACCCAGAAGGCGAACGGTTGTATCCCCAATTTCTACCTCGGCGAACGGCTGTTCGACGAGATGCGTTTCTTGTTGTATATCCATCAGGTCCGTGAAACATCCACTATGAAGCCATGACGTAACCAGTTACGCCCCAGCAGTAATTTTTCTTTGGCGCGGGTGCGATCGTTGATCGAGGATACGGTCGCGCCGGTATTCAGCCGTGCCGAAAACCGCAACCCCGCTTCGTCGATAAACCCGGCCTCTATCGCAGGCAACCGCTGATGTCGAGCCCACCCGTAGCCGACAAGCCCCCCCGCCAGGGCGCAACCGAGTCCGATGACCAGTCGCACACGATTAGTGGGAGACAGGCTGAAAACTTGAAGGATTTGCATAGACGAATGATATTTGAGGCGGGTACAAATATATAGTATCGCCGCGGCACGGACCGGGCTAAATACCCAATTTCGATTCAGTCTCGATTCGACAACCCAACGCTAGCCTACTTGTACAAGAGTGGTTGAGGAGTCGGATCGTGCGCCGTTCGCGCCAGGCAAAGGGCATCGCAGTGTCCCCGCCGCTTCTATGGAATGCACGGCTACCGGCCGCCCACATGGCGCTATCCTCACTCACTCTACCATCACCATCGCCTACACTGACAACAAATGCCACCGCTGGCATCACGGCCCACAACATTTTAAAATTGGCCGTTCCCTTCCTAGGATCTGTCGATAATCTGCCCGCGGGCGGCTAAAATAACGTGACTAAATTAAACCCCCATCAACGGGAAGCGATACGCTACGTCGACGGCCCATTATTTGTCCTCGCGGGCGCTGGCAGCGGCAAAACGCGGGTTATCAGCGAGAAAATTTCATCCCTGATTAAACGCGGGTTCGCGGATCCGCACCATATCGCCGCGATCACTTTCACCAATAAAGCGGCAAACGAAATGCGCACCCGTCTGCGCCGTAAACGATCGGATCCAAAACCGTGGATCTCGACATTCCACACGCTGTGCCTGAGGATCCTACGTCAGGAGTACGCGAACCTCGGGTACCGTAGCGGTTTCTCGATCATGGACAGCAAGGACTGCGAGAACCTTATCACCGATATTCTCCGCCGGAGTACGGCGAACGACCTAGCGGCGGTAAGGGCCGTCCAGCATCGGATATCCGGTTTGAAAGCCGCATTAGCAACACCGGCAGCGGCGCTGAGCACCGACGCTCAGGATCCGATCAGCCAGCTTACAGCCGCATGCTATGCACAGTACGACGAAGCGCTAAAGGCGTTCAACGCAGTCGACTTCGATGACCTCATCATGCTACCGGTCATGCGGCTCCAAGCCGACGCACAAGCGCGCGAGTACTGGCAGAACGAGATCAGGTACCTGCTCGTTGACGAATATCAGGATACGAATTCAATGCAGTATGAGTTCGTGCGCCTATTGGTCGGTCAGCAAGGAATGCTCACCGTAGTCGGTGATGACGACCAGTCGATATACGCATGGCGCGGTGCACGCCCGGAAAATCTCGCTCAGCTGCAGAACGATTTTCCCATATTGAAGGTGATCAAGCTCGAACA
This sequence comes from Gammaproteobacteria bacterium, assembly GCA_030639105.1. Lineage (GTDB taxonomy): Bacteria > Pseudomonadota > Gammaproteobacteria > UBA11873. The sequence continues at coordinate 13,935 of DAOWDI010000146.1, forward strand.
GAATTACCGCTCCGTCGGTACGATACTAAATGCGGCCAACCACCTGATCGCAAACAACCCACATGTGTTCGAAAAGCGGTTGTGGAGCGAACGCGGGTACGGCGAAAAGATCCGCGTCAACAGTGCGAAGGACGAGCATGACGAAGTGGCATTCATAGCGAATCAGATCCTGCACGAGCGATTGATCGGCCAGCGCAACTTCAGCGACTACGCGGTACTGTTTCGCAGCAACCATCAAGCGCGGCTTTTTGAGGGCGCGTTTCGCGAACGCGACATTCCCTACGTGCTGTCCGGTGGGCATTCATTTTTCGACTACACCGAAATCAAAGATATTATCTGCTACCTGCGTCTGATCGCGAACCCGGACGATGACAACGCCTTGCTCCGGATCATCAATACACCGCGCCGGAGCATCGGTCTGAGCAGCGTGCGTAAACTGACTGCGCACGCCGGTGATCTCGGTTCGCGATTGAGCGCGGCCGGCTGCGACGAACGCTTCATCGCCCAACTTTTGCCACGGGTCGCAAAAAACGTTCATACCTTTTTTTCGTGGATTGCACGCACTCACCAGACGGCAGAGGACGAGGCGCCGGCAACGGTCGCCGCTCAAATCGTAGCGGATATCGGTTATCGCGATTGGATTGAGCAAACGAGTGAGAACGAGGCGAAAGCGGCACGGAAGATCGAAAATGTTGAGGAACTATTGAGATGGATCGGCCGTATCCAATCCAGTGATCCGAATAAGTCGATACAAGACATTGTCGCGGCACTCACCTTGTTCGATATCGTGGAGCGCCAAGACGATAAGGAGATCGGCGACAAGGTAGCGCTCATGACGCTGCATGCGGCTAAGGGCCTCGAGTTTCCACATGTTTTTCTCGCCGGGATGGAAGAAAATATTCTGCCGCACAAGTCCAGCATCGAAGAGGAAACCATAGAGGAAGAGCGCCGTGTTGCCTATGTCGGCATTACCCGGGCGCAGATCTCATTGACCTTATCGTTTGCGCGCTCGCGCCGCCGCTATGGCCAAATCGAGGTGTGTGAACCCAGCCGGTTCATTGCGGAGCTGCCAGCGGACGATCTTGCTTGGATCGGCAATAGGGAGAGCGACGCTACGGACCGCGCCGCCGGAGAAAAGACCTTATCCAGCCTGAAGCAGATGCTGCAAACACCATGAGGGTACGACCTTCACGCCCGGCGTTTATCGGATCCCCGCTCATACTCATGGCAAGTTCGCCCACTTATTTGACGGTGTACATAGCGCTCGATCCGCACGCGACTACCGCCAAGGCGCGAGACCTATTGCCGGAGACGTATTATTGCCTGGTATCGACGGGTAAGAAATAGGCGACGCATAGGTGGGCGGTTGGTTGGTGGCGTTGGGCGTCACCGCAGGGTGACAATTTACGGCCTTGGACTTCGGCGTATTCGCCGCCGTCGCCCGCTCAAGTCACCAACAGTCAATATTTATTTATACAATTCAATTAGTTATATATTTATTCTTTTGTTGCTGTCGATTGGCACGGAATCTGCTTATTGTTCATACAAGGACAAGGAGATACGAATATGATCGACGAAAAAGAAACCCGCCTTCAATTGGTTGCCGATAATGCGGAAACTATTGATCCGCTCGTTAATATGGCTGCTTACTACGCCCGGGAAATTGACGACCGCCGCCGCCAACTTGGTGAGGACCTGGACTATTTCGAGTCGAAGCTGCGGGACCTCGAACAACTCGACCCGCTCGATGTCACCAATCTCGCCAAGATCTACCGCGGTCACGTCAGTCATATCCGCGGCCTCCTTGCATCCAGCGACCAGAGCGACGATTAAAACCGAGTCGCACAACCTGTTTTCGTTAAGTCAATTCGTCCGCGGATGACCGTATAGGCGTCCGTGCAACCCAACTTGGCGCAGCAATGCGGCATGACGGCCTTCTGCCGTCATGCACCCCGCATCGAACACCAAGACCCTGTCCGCCTGTTTTGCCGCACGGTGCCGACAGGTTCGCGTACAACATCCATGCCAATCTCACGCACTGAAATGCCGTCGAGTCGCACATCGCCCGATGCAGGAGGATAGAGCCCAAGGATGATCTGTCCCAGTGTCGATTTACCGCCCGCTCGCCCCTACCACCGCGGCCTTCTCGCCTGCCCCGACATTCAAGCTCAAATGGTCGAAGATCAGCGGGCCATCGCCATAGCGAAAAGATATGCCGTGGAGCGACAGCGAATTCGTCTGCGAACCTGCAAATGGGTTCTTCAATTGAAAGGACCTAGCGCCAACTGTAGCGGGCATGATCATCCGCCAGAGGTGCCCGCGCGCGGGCACCTGTTAAATCAACAACCGATGCCAACACTTCGTCGAGCGATCCGGCTTGTCTAAGTTGAACGATTCATTGGAACTTTCGCGATAGCTATGACCGCTGCAGCCAATATAGTCGCATAATACAGTCTCGAAGGATTATGATCTGCCCAACATGAAGAAAACCTGGCTGGCGAAATATCCCCCTGGTGTTCCCCACGAGATTGATACCGGCGACTACGCTTCGCTGGTGGCGTTGTGCGAGGCGGCGTGGACGAGTTTTCCCGATAAGCATGCATTCGGCAACTTTTCCAGCTACCTAACCTATACGGAATTAGATCGGCTTTCGGGTGCGTTCGCAGCTTACCTGCAGCACGATGTTCAAGTGCGCCCCGGCGACAGAGTTGCAATCATGATGCCAAACACGCTGCAATACCCAGTCGCGATGCTCGGGATCCTGCGCGCGGGCGGCGTAGTCGTCAATACGAATCCGCAATACACGCCCCGCGAACTCCGCCATCAACTCGTCGACTCCGGCGTCCAATGCATCGTCGTGTTTCAGAATATGCTGGCGACGGTACATGAAATCATCGGGGACACGGCGATCAGGACCGTCATTACAACCGAGTTGGGCGATCTATTCCCATTTCCGAAGTCGCTTATCTTTGATCGCGCGGCCCGACACGGCCGAGCGAAATTCACCGGCGCCTTCGATGTCGAGGTCTCGTCGTTCAACGAAGTACTGAAGCTCGGCGCCAAAGTAACGCTCGATCCACCGATAATGGAACCCGATGATCTTGCGTTCCTTCAGTATACAGGGGGGACCACCGGCGTCTCCAAGGGGACCATGCTCAGCCACGGCAACTTGGTCGCCAACGTGCTCCAGGTTACAGCGTGGTTCTCGGACTCGGTCGAGGCCGGACGGGAAATCGTGATCACGGCACTGCCGCTCTATCACATCTACGCGCTCACGGTAAATTGTTTCAGTTTTTTACACCTCGGCGGTATGAATTATCTGATCACCGATCCGAGGGACACGACCCGATTCATCAAGGAACTCTCGCGCGTACCCTTCACCGCGATCACTGGCGTCAACACGCTATTCAGCGCCCTGCTCGCACACGAAAAGATCGTGGAAGTAGACTTTTCGCACTTAAAATATGCGAGTGGCGGCGGCATGGCGATCCAACCATCGGTTGCCACCGCCTGGGAATCGCTGACCGGAAAAATAATCGCCGAAGGTTACGGTCTCACTGAGGCGAGCCCCGTGGTCTGCGTAAACCCGTTCGACATAGAAAATTTTACCAGCAGCATTGGGTTGCCCGTTCCATCAACCGAATGCAAGATCGTCAAAGATGACGGCAACGAGGCTGCCGTCGGGGAACCCGGTGAACTCTACGTGCGCGGACCACAGGTCATGCGCGGCTATTGGGAGCGCCCGCAAGAGACCGCCGAGGTGCTCGATAAAAACGGCTGGCTGCACACCGGCGACATCGCACTCGTGCGCAACGACGATTATTTCCAGATCGTCGACCGTAAGAAGGACATGATTCTGGTGTCTGGTTTCAATGTTTACCCAAATGAGATTGAGGACGTTGCAACATCACATCCGGGTGTAGATGACGCCGCCGCAATCGGTATCGCCGATGATAAGACGGCGGAGGCGGTAAAACTTATTGTCGTGCGGAATGATCCCGATCTGAGCGCGGCGGAATTGACCGCACACTGCCGCGAACAATTGACCGCATATAAAGTACCGCGTTATATCGAATTCGTCGACCAACTCCCGAAATCGGATATCGGCAAGATCCTGCGACGTACCGTCAAGGAGCGGTTCGGCGGCGCCACCTAGCGCGGCGGACTAGGAGATCGCCTGTCGCTCCCGATCCAGTAACCAGGCATTTGCCTCGATTTTCGCCCGCTCCCCGCCCCCCGACAGCGCGCGGAAGTCGAACAGTTCGGTATCGGCGAGGTGGGATGGTGACACCGACTGCAGGCTACGAAATATATTCTCCAGGCGCCCCGGCTGTTCCCGCTCCCATGAAGCGAGCATTTTCTTGATCTGTACCCGCTGTAGATGATCCTGACTACCACATAAGTTACAGGGGATAATTGGATAACGACGCACCTCGGCATACGCTTCAATGTCTGCCTCACGGCAATAGGCGAGCGGCCGGATGACGACATTCCTGCCATCGTCGCTGCGTAGCTTCGGCGGCATGGCTTTCAGCCGGGAACCAAAAAACATATTCAGGAACAGTGTTTCGATAATATCGTCTCGGTGGTGCCCCAAGGCGATTTTTGTCACGCCGTGCCGATGGGCAAACGAATACAATATTCCACGCCGAAACCGGGAGCATGCGGCGCACATCGTCTTGCCCTCGGGAACAACTCTTTTGACAACGCTATAGGTATCCTGCTCGACTATGTGATACTCGATAGCCAATTCGTCGAGGTACCGCGGTAGGACATGCTCGGGGAATCCCGGCTGCTTTTGGTCAAGATTTACCGCGATCAATTCAAAATCGACTGGCGCCTTGCGCTTTAGGCTAAGCAGCATATCGAGCATCGCATAAGAGTCTTTACCGCCAGATAGACACGCCATAACCTTGTCGCCTGCTTCGATCATGGCGAAGTCGGCAATCGCGCGGCCGACATTGCGCCGAAGCTTTTGCTGCAGCTTGTTACCGTGGATTTTCGATTTCGGTTTAATAGACATCGCGTCTTTTCAGGCACCTGCTGTTTATCGATATTTCGGCGACTACACCAAAACCGGACTCACTGCCGGAAAAAATAACACCGACCGCGCTAACGAATGGTCTCCGGCATTTTTGCGATCCAACGTATCGAGTCCCAGTATCTCGATCGACTCAGGAATGCGGTTGGCGGCATGGTCACAGGTGAGAGAAGATGTTCGGTCACTCAATAAATCTCGAAGTACTCACGCTGTTCCCAATCGGTCACATGGCTCAAGAAACGTCCTATTTCGCATCGCTTCACGGCGAGAATATAGTCGATGAAGGTCTCGCCGAACCGGCGTCGGTAGAGCGCGCTATCGGCCAGCGCGGCGACCGCCTCCATGAGGCTCACTGGCAGCTTGGGCTTATCCGCTTCATACGGCGAGACCTCGGGTGGTCCCGGATCGAGACCGCGTTCGATGCCGTCAAGACCGGAGGCGATCTGTGAGGCCATATAGAGGTACGGGTTGGCGCAGGGTTCACCGGCCCGATTTTCGATATGCGTTGCGTTGTCATCGGGGCCGCCGAGGACCCGGATCATCGCCGCCCGATTCTCCCATGCCCAGGTAATGCGATCAGGGGCGAAAGAATTCGGCAGGAAGCGCTTGTAACCATTGATCGTCGGCGTTACGAAAACCGACGACGGCGCGGCGTGATGGAGTACCCCGGCGACGAACCGCCGGCCGAGCTCGGATAACGCGTGTTCGTGGTCGTCGCGATTCGTAAACAGATTGACTTGTCCAGCAGCATCGCACAGTGATTGGTGCAGATGCCAACCGCTGGAGAAGAAATTCGGCAGCGCTGGACGCGTCATGAACGTCGCGTGATAACCGGCCCGGCGGCAGATCTGCTTCGTCGCCGTACGAAACAGCAGCATGTTGTCCGCACCCCTGAGGCCGCGAACCGGATCGAACGTGAATTCACATTGTCCCGGTCCCCATTCGTCTTCCATCGTTCTCAGCGGCAAACCCAATGGTTCGAGATTGTCCTGCAGCATCTGCAGGATTGGATCGATCTCATCCAGCCGCCCCTCGGTCACATATTGAAAGCCATGCGCAATGACACTGACCTCGGGCGGATCGGGTGGCCAGCCCGACTGCTCGGGTAAGAGCTTACGATCCTCGAGCTTCGTGATATAAAACTCGACATCGAGACCGCTGAAGTACCCTTAGCTCATCCCGTCCACGGCCCGCAGCTGGCGCTTCAGCACCTGGCGCGTATCGAACGGCATGGGCTCGCCGCTCGCGAGGTACATTTCCGAGAGCACCCAACCCGTGCGCCGCGCCCACGGTAGCATGCGAAAGGTCATCGGATCCGGCACCAGGATGCTGTCCGGCCCGCCCGCGAGCGCCGTCATGCCAAGACCCGCGTCGCTACTGAACATTGGAGCGACCAAATTGTTCGCGGTATCCATGAACAGGGTCACGGTCGGGAAGTCGATGCCATTTTTGAGCGCCAGTAAGAAATCGTGCGCCATGACGTTTTTACCGCGCACAATGCCATGCTGATCACCCCAAGCGATGCGGATGGTGCGCAGATCGTGCTGCTCAATCTCAGAGCGGATGCGTTCGGCCGCCGCCGCCTGCTCCTCAGTCCAGAGCCCATGGCGCTCCACAAAATCGCGTTGGCCCACACTTCCTTCTTGGAAGGTCATTGTTGTTCTCCCACACCCCTCGATGGCATGCAACTGAGTATAGAGAGGTCGACCGGCCGCGCCAATCCGCACCCCGCTAGCACCTCAATATCGTATCGTTGCATGATGGCGCCGATCAGTAAGGAGCCAGCGAGTCCCGACACGTGCTTTGGACACGGGACCTGCCGCCAGAGCCTATAATTTCTACCTTTTTGATCATCTTTGGATCAATCGTTTCAGTGAAGCCTAGGCTAGCGGCCGTAACGATCAATGGACGTTTCCACGGTCCGACCACACTGATTTCAGCTCCAGTTTACAACTAAGGCCGCATGCTTCAATATGCCATGCATGGCTTCATACATTGGGAGTATCGAGATGTTCATTGCCATGAATCGATTTAAGATCACACCCGGGTTCGAAGAAGGTTTCGAGAAGATCTGGCGCGAGCGCGACACCTTCCTCTCCGAGATGCCGGGTTTCCAGTCATTTGCATTGCTCAGGGGGGCAAACGTCGAGGTACCGGACGGCAAAGACTATGTGCTGTACGCAAGCCACACGGTTTGGGAGTCCCGCGCGGCCTTCGATGCCTGGACGGAATCCGAGCAATTCCATAATGCCCATACTCAGACGAAAGCGCCCAAGGGCACGTACGTCGGCCACCCGGATGTGGAGATGTTTGAGCAGGTGCTTTAGAAGCGATGCCGCGTTCGACCGGCAACCGATCCGCATAGTCCTGTAACCGGGGGCTTGGCCGCCTACCCTACCGTACCCCGAACATTGTCAGGGGATTGGTGATGCCGCCCGTCCAGAATTCTTTCCATAGCTTGTCGATACGGCCTTTCAGTTCACCTGTAATCATGTGTTTTCGGACTCCATTTCATTGGTTTGCGTTAGTTGTGAGATGTCAGTCTCCGCGTCTTCCGCGTCGGCGTTGTTTTCGGCGGCTTCTTCAAGCATCGCTGTCGGCAGCGACTTCTTGGTCTTTGCGCCGAGCCTTTCCAGTTTAACGGTTCGCCCGACCAGGTTTCCCTTACCGTCAGTTAGCCTTTTCCGCGCGGTCGTGTAGGAATCCTGCGCTTTGTCGAGATGCTTCCCAATCTCGTCAAGTGACCCCACGAACAGTACAAACTGATCGTGTAGCGCGCCCGCCTGACGGGCGATCTCCAGGGCATTGCGGTTCTGATGTTCGTAGCGCCAGATATTGTAGATGATCTGGAGCGTGCCGAGCAGTGTGGTGGGGCCGACCAGCAGGATCTTGCGGTCCAGCGCGTCCCGCAGGAGGGTGTCGTCGTGTTCCAGTGCGAGCAGCAGTGCGGGCTCGATGGGTACGAACATCAGCACCAGGTCCAGCGAATTGACGCCGATCAGATCGTCGTAGTTTTTGTCGCTGAGTTGACGAATGTGATTGCGGAT
>DAOWDI010000248.1 GCA_030639105.1 Gammaproteobacteria bacterium
AGCGGCTGCGGTCCGCCGCATGGCGCATCGCAAAGATCGGATGCATGTCGACCACACCAAAACCGCGTTTTGCTGCCTGTTTGATCAGATAGGCGCGCATCTGGGAGAAGTAACTGCCCGGCGCATTGCCGAGCGTACCATCACCGGCATATCGCCGCACGCCATCGACCAGCAACAGTACCCGTGCCGGCTTCCAACCGGTACGGCGCGGTAATTCCGCGAGGAACGTATCGACCGCGCGCCGTGATTTGGATAGCCGCTCAGTACTGGATTCCGCCGAGGTGTTCCCGACAAACTCCGCATGGACCGTACACCGTGCCGCTCTATCCGCTAGCGTTGCCCAAAATGCGGTCAAGACATCGAGGGCCTTGAGGTTGAAAACGAGGTAACGCCCGAGTGCCGAAGCGTAGATGAGTTCACGCCTACGATTTGGCTGATACTCGACGAGTTCGAGTTCCAAGCGTCCGCCACGCTCAGCGAAATGATGAAACCCGGGGCCGCGCTTCACGCTCGCGAGACTCTCATCGAAGTCGTTTCCCACGACCACGAACACCCCACCGCCGGCACCGTATTCGCGACTCGCGTGCTCCGCCCATATCAGATACTGAGACAGTGGCGCACCCGACGCCGCAAAGCTGTAGACACGTCCCCGACCGTCTGTACGTCGTGCCAATCTCGCATGCAGGGTCTCTTGCTGAGGAACGATCAGTGCTTCCACATAGCTGTCTCCTATAACCGCGAGTAGCGGGGTAGAGACTGAAGAATCGTAGTCAACCGGGTTGACAAAGCCGGCATTGTTTACATGGATCCGGTTGGCATATGCGAATCGCCACCCTTGTGAATGCCATAGATCGCGGTTCGGCAGGAAATGGAAAAGCGGGCTTGCTGTCGTCACCGGCTGCGTCATGAGCCCGGAACTGACCGGAAGGGAGCGCAACATCACCTCGAGCAAAAGGATGATGGCGGCCAGGCCGAGGGTCATACTCGCGATTGACAGTATTACTGTCTTCAAGCAAACCTGCATTTCAATCCAAAGGTTGGGTCAACCTACATCAAGCGTGGCCGGCAATCGATAGTCCTCACGCCGGGCAAGAGGAGAACCATTTGGGACACCCATGATCTTTAGATAACAAACTTATCCGAATCATTTAAAGATAATGCACACTGAACCATACCTTGCGTAATGACTCTCTTATTTTCACAGGTTTTCCTATAGACTGCTAACGAATGCCAACCTGCCGCCGTAAGCTGGCGCGAGCATTGCGTAAGCAAGGCGAATGACAGGTGGGCTGTCAGGTTGAGCAAATTTACACACACCTCATGAATAAAGGCGCAAACGCCATCAAAAGTACACTGGATAAATAGGATGGGCTCCTGGTGGGACAATTTCAGAAGATAGGGCCTTGCCTTTTACCTATCTGAGGCCAGGCAGCAAGTCTACCGGACGCGAAGTGAACTGCTATCCCCTCCCAGCGACCATGGCCTGCAAATCCGGTTGACGCGCACCGTTGAGGTTGCCATAGAGGTTTTCAATAATTTCGCGACCTGCCGCGGTCTTTTCCAGGAGGAGAATCGAGTCAGCGATATATGGGTCTATGCTTTTTTCGAAGAACAATGGATAAGCGGCCAGAAGATCTCCCGGCATTTCGTAGCCCATAGTGTCATTTAAACCAACCTCCTCAAACTCATAGAAGATTGCGGCGAGTTTGTACAGGTAGCGGGGATCACTGAGCTGCCCAATCAGATCGGCACCGCGAACAAGGCCCGCATAGTCGTCGTTTTGTTGATACCAGGGATCGATCGGTACGGGAAATCGGGTGCGTTCGATACAGACCTGGATCGCGAGAATGTCGAGCACCTCCAGGTTGCCGAACTGCTCTTCAACGAAGAGCTTGCCGCGATCCACGTGTATCGGCATCAGCGCCGCGTCGCTGCTCCTTATCCCTATACGTGTCGATTGATTGCCGATCCCTGTTGCAAGCCGCTCACCATCATCGGTACGGCAAATTCCGCGGACATAGCCGATGTCATGGCATAAAAGCGCAATCACGACATTCAGCCAATCGCCGCGCGTAATCCCCAGCTCATGGAGCTGCCTGGCCTTAAGGATCTCGAGACCGACCATGGTTACGTGAACGGTGTGTTCGACGTTGTGATAGAGAGCGTCGCTGGTCGCGATATGTCCAAGCGCCGTCGCCGCTGCGTCCTTTGCATGTTGGACGTATTCCCGCTCGGCCCTGCCGAACATTGCTTCGAATGCGACGTCGAGCCGCATCGTAACTTCTGCTATCAACAATTGCGTTACGTTAAGCATCTAAAGCGCCGTTGCACAGAGGATCCACTTTCGATCCTATAAAGTATTTGTCGAACCTTTCTCCTCCCCGAACCACTTCTTTATCGGCTGTTCACCGATAAAGTATAGAATTGACCCTCAATAAATACTCAAGAAAGGACCCATTTTGTGACCAGGTTGCCTTCCTATCCGAGAATGCCAAACGCTGTGCCTTAAAATTATCTGAGAACCTGGGGCCAACGGCCATCAACACAATTCTGGATAATTTCTCTGTGCTGCACGAAACCGGCGCTTTGGCGAGCGCATCGTATCGTTCATTTGATCCAAATTTCTCAGCAGCATGGGCAATAACCGCATATTCAATACGATTGCAAGTGGGTTTTCTGACTGCGAGCAACACTGCTTGTCGTGCCGAGGGATGAATGGTTCATGCAATCCTTCGGGCAAACCTGAATAAATCCACGCCGGAAGCAGTCCGGATTAGCTCGAGCCCGCGCGCATGAACGTCATAAATAGCAGCGGAATCAATAGCAGCGTGAGCACACTGGAAAAGCTTAGACCCCAAACGATTGATGTGGCCACCGGACCCCAAATGAGCGAGTGGCCCGCGAGTCCCAGTGCCAGCGACAGCAAGCCGGCGACGGTTGTCGCCGAAGTGATCAAAATTGGGATAACCCGTCTTCGTGCGGCATAGATGGTCGCATGCAACAAACTCATCCCCCCCGCCAGACGAGCGTTCGCCGCGGAAATCAATACGATCGCGGAATTCACCGCGATCCCGGCAAGCGCCACGGTACCGTACATTGAATAGAGGCTGAGTGGGTTATTGGTCGCCAGCAACCCCAGGACAACACCTGTAAACGCTAATGGTACAGTGAACAGGATCAATAGCGGCTGCCAGTAACTGCGAAACTGGGTTCCTAAAATAATGTACATCAGGCCAATACCCAGCAAGAACAACAGCACGATTGAATCCAGCGATTCCTCGATATCGTCTAGCTCTCCGGAAAAGTCCAGTGAGATATCAGGAAAGCGCGTCCGTGCCTTCGCCCAATGTTTGGCGATCAATTCGTTTGCGGCGATGGTATTGATTTGCAGTTTGTCTATATCAGCCTCCAACGTGATCGCCCTGCGAAAATCATGGTGGCGAATATTGAATTTGCCCCAACCCTCCTCCGCGTCGACTAATTCCCCCAAGGCGACCGTTCGCCCATCTGGGAGCGATATCGTTTGGCGTAGCAGATCAGATATAGCCGGTGTGCCAATAACTTGCGGTAATACCCTCACTCTGACTTCTTCGCCTTGGTGCTGAAAGTCGGCCACTATTTCGCCGTCTACATAAAGCATGACGGCCCGGTTCACGGTCTGTGGATCGAGGCCGGCGCGTTTTATCGCTTCCCCGTTATGCCGCAACAACAATTCGGGATTTCCCGCACGATAATCCATTGCCGTATTGGAAATATGCGGGTGCCGATCCATGAATTCCTGTAAGTATTCAATCGCACTTAAGATCGCCGGATAGTCGTCCCCGCGCACCTTGATACTGATCGGCCTGCGAGTCGGCGGCCCGTCGGTCAATCGCAGCAACGACACATTCATCGGGCCGGGAACTAGACGAACAGCGACTTCGGCCGCATCGGCAATCTCAAATACACCCCGCCCACCCTCTGTTCTAGGCTGCAGACTCACCATCACCTGCCCGACGACATCGCCAAAGAGCGTATCAGTTTCGGTGATGAGCCGGCCGGCATAGGCGACCGTCGCCCTGAGCTCATTTGTCCCGACGGCGGATCGGGCCGCCTGCTCAATGTCCCTCACGGTTTTTGCCGTCTTCGCCAAGGTCGTACCAGGCGGCATCTCAACGTTCACATAAAAGAGTTGCACCGCGTCCCCTTCAAAGAAATTGATACGAACTTTACCACTCACAACCGCACCGACAGCAAGCGCGAAAATAGCTACAATAATGACGCCTGTGACCACTGGGTGCCGGAATGAACGAACGAGTAATTGCGTGTAACGCAACCGCACCTGATGCGTAAAACGCTCCCTGCGTCGCTGTATCGATGATGGTTCACAAAAGGAGATCCGTATGGCGATTAAGTGCGCGGGCAGCATCCAATAAGCTTCCACAAGACTGACTGCCAAGGCAACTGTTACGACAATCGGAACCACACGCATGAATTCCCCAAGGACGCCGGGCAGCAGAGTAAGTGGGAGAAAAGCCGCCATAGTCGTCAAAACCGAGGTCGTCACCGGCGCGATAACCTCACGCAGGCCGCCCGTGACGGCATCGATAACCTGTATGCCACACCGCAACCGCTGATAGATCGATTCGACTACGACAACGGCATCGTCCACGAGCATTCCCAACGCTATTACGACTCCAAGCAAGACGGTGTTGTTTACGGTCATCCCGATCATGTTCAACACAATAAACGTCCCGGCCAGCGTAAATGGGATCCCGATACTCGTCAGCACGGATATGCGAGTGCCGAGAAATAGCCATGTTACCGCCAACACGAGCGTCAGACCGATGAGTGCGTTGGTCTGCATCAACCGTAATGCCTTCTTGGTACTGACCGTCTGATCATCAACGAGGTGAAGCGTCACGCCGGTACGATTAGCTAGCTCATTTCTTTCGGCGGCATATCGGTTGATCACCTCGATCAAATCGATGATATTTGCGTCTACCTCTTTGGTGATCGCCAGCAAAATTGCCGGTTCACCTTTGAAACTGACCAATTCGGTGGGTTCTTCCGTCGCCAAGCTTACGGTAGCGAGGCTGCCGAGTTTGATGATACCTGAGGCGGTCACTACCGGGAGCTTGGCGAGCCTCTCCGGATCCGCATCGGTCGCGGCAATACGTACAAGCCACTGTCCACCGTCTGTTTCAAAATCACCGGCGGCGACGTCGCGAAAGTAGCCATTCACCGTATCGGCGAGGGCGTGGGGAGAAATACCGATCCCCGACAGCATGGCCGGATCGAAGGACACATGCATCTCTGGTTTTCTCAGGCCGATTGCATTGATCCGATCGACGCCTTTTATCCGCTCGAGATCACGCTTGATGTTTCGCACCCGCCTGCGGAGGTTTTCATCGTCCCCCGCGGCGGTAACTACGATAGTCGCGGTGGGGAACCAATTTGATGAAGTGATCTCGTAGAAAAACGGATCGTCGACCGCGGATGGCAGTTCGCCGGTATAGGTGTTCTGTATTTCTCGGCGCAGATCGTTCACGCGTTTATCGTAGATCCGCGCATCCAACTGCTCGAAACGGACGAGAATATTCGAACTCCCCTCCCGAGATGTGCTGGAGACGAATCTAATGTCCCGAACGCCGCGCTGTATGGCTTCTTCGAAAGGGTCCGTAACCCGGCGCTCAATATCAGCGGCCGAGGCGCCAGGAAACGTCGTCACGACGTTGACCCAGTTAAGATTGATTTGCGGGTCCTTTGCCCGCGGCATCTGGCCGTAGGACACCACACCGAGCACCAGCACCAAGCTAAAAACCAGATTCGCCAGGACGTGGTTTGTCAAGAACGCGCGCGGGCCACCCATGCGATGCTCAGTGAACGACCTTGACGGGAGCACCCTCGCGCAGCGCGAAA
>DAOWDI010000199.1 GCA_030639105.1 Gammaproteobacteria bacterium
GGCGCCGGTAAAACAACTCATTGGCGCGGCACTGAAAGAACACCGACGGTATTTCTTGACGCAGGATGAGCGGTCCAAGTTCAAATTCGAGCGCAACGATAAGCTTGTGCAAGGTTCACACCAGAAACTGGTCAAAGCCTACCAATTACTGATGGCGCAATATCCACGGGAAAACGCCCACAACAAGCAGGCGTTCTATGATCATCTGTGCGCTTTGGACTTTATCTAGGAGCCTGTCAGACTCACGAGACGAGCTTGATTCGCCTATTGGCGCGATCCGGCGCGGCGGCAAACAAACTGCAGGCATCTTCGAGGTCTTGGGGAAAATCTACCTCGCACCAGCGCAAGCCGTTGACCGACCATGTGTCGACGAAACCGCGCTCGGCCAGTACTCCAATCGCCCGTAGATACCACCAACTGAGACAGTTTGGCGTGCGCATGATCTGCTCGAGCACCTCGACAAACTGGCTTGGGCCATTGTCTTGGAAGCGGATCATACCGACCGATTCGCCGTCGATGTTTTCGGGTTCGAGATCCTTGCCCACTTCGATCAACCGTGTGCCGTCGAGGCGGACCTTCATATCGTCGGAGTCGTAGCGTCCTTTACGGTCGGTCGCCAGTGTCACGGCTCCCGCGGGGGCCTCCAGCAACCGTTCACAGACGGCCGTTTCGAACAGCGCGTCGCCATTTAGCAGGATAAAATTATCGTCCATCTCGTGGCGGGCCATCCAGCAGCTGGCGAGATTGTCGGCGACGTTGAAAAACGGGTTGAAAATCACTCTGAGTGTGAGTTCCTCCTTAGTGATTTCCCTTAGACAATGTTCGACGGCAGCGGTAGCAAACCCGGTCACGACGACGATTTCTTTGATGTTACAGTCATAAAGCCCTTCGATTTGGCGCACGAGCAGGGGCTTGTCGCCAACCGGCAGAAGGCACTTTGGCGTGGTCTCCGTCAATGGTAGCAACCGCGACCCTTGTCCGGCGCTGAGTATGATCGCTTTCATTTGTCCTCAATCGAAGATTTGATGTGATACCCCGTGTCAGGTCTAAGTATTGCAACCTAGGCCGGAGGGGATGTTCGCTGTTCTTTCACGTTGATGCAACATTCCAGTCGAGAATTTCAAAGTGCTCGGCTCGAGCATACTCCTGCAAGGACTGAGTCGGATTGACGGCAAACGCGCGGTCCGCCCAGCGCAGTAACGGCAGATCCGCATGATGATCGCTGTATGCGACGACCCGAAATCGGGACCTAAGCTCAGGTAAGGCTCTGAGCACCCTGAGCAGTTTCTCGTCCCCACGGCAATTTTCGCCATCGATTGCGCCGGTTATTCTGCTTTGGGTATCAACAACCGTCTTCGTTGCGATTACCCTATCGAAACCCAGACGCTGCCCGAAGATCTCCGCGTAGAATTCGAAGCTTGCGGTTGCCAGGATCAAATAATCGCCGGCCACCTTGTGCCGCGCGATACTCTTCAGTGCGCCCGGGCGCAGGGTCCGGCGCAGACATCGATCCGTAAAGTCGACCGCATATCGATGGACATCCGCACTTGGTACGCCGCCGAGCGCCGCCCGGAGCATTGTCTCCTTGAGTCGCGCTCGCGGTATCAGTCCGGATTTATAGGCCGTTGCCGTGGCGAGGATCGGTACGACACGGATTAACCTAGCCGGGTTGCGACAGGCAACTCCCCAGATGAACGGGGTATAAGTACCGTGTCTCGTGATGGTCCCATCCAAATCGAAAATAGCCGCCGTGGGCATTGCTGAGCGCCGCTGGCGGTCGTCGGCTGGTCCCGTACCCGATATCGATTCAGGCCGGTTCACTTGACCAGGATCGAACCTAGCCACTACGGGGCATGATCAAAGCCGCCTGCACGAGGCGCTCGGCATGAAACACGAGCGACACAATCGTCGATATCGCTACCGCAAAAAATCCAGCTTCGGGCCGATCTGCCAAGGTGAAGACCATGAGGATCGCGAGATCCGGATCACGGCGTACAGTAATGGTTCGAAAAAAGTAATCCATGGGTTGCTAGGAGCCTGATGCTACATCTAAAATACTATAGTAGTTAGTGCTCACTATGATAAAAAACCCTTTTCTGACAAGAGCTTGCACATTCCGAGCAACAAAGCCCGCCAGAATTCCCTAAAAAATAGCCGTTGCCGTCGATCTTCGGCTTCTCCCGCGAACTCAGCCAGCCACCGACCGAACCCGCGTTGGCTTCCAAATTTCTCTGAATGCTTGATAACCAAGCATCGGCCGCTTTTCACGGTATCGATCGTCACAGTCGATAATGACACAGTTTTTCGTGCCGCCGAATTTTTCGCCTCGCAGTCCGCGACCGACCATCTGCTCGTAGAGCACTTGGCTCACGGTTGGGCGGGCCATGACTAAATGTGTGACTTTGGGTGCATCGAAACCGGTGGTCAGCACCTCGCAATTACACAGCACTTTGACGTCGCCGTGCTTGAAGTCATCCACAACCTTGCGGCGGGTGACCTCGCGCGTCGCACCACTCACGTACGCTGACGTGACGCCGCGCAGCCGCAGGAGAAATGCCATGCATTCGGCGTCAATCACGCTCGGGCCAAAATAGATGATCTTCGTATTATCGTCCTTACAGAGCGGCAATATTTTCTCAAGGATCAGCAGTCTCCGAGCCGGGTTATCGGCGCGTTTTTTGAGTGCGAAGTCGATCCGCTCTATTTCGTCTTCCGTAATCGCCTCGGGATCTTCTAGCGGCGGCGGTTTGAGCAGCGTTTTCGTTTCGATCGCATCCCACATGGGTCTTGCAAGAAAGCCACGCCGCTGCAGCTCGATGCGCGGGTCGGGGCCGAGCGTTCGTATCGGTTCGATAATTCTTCTGAATATCTGCTTCAACTCCCGAGTGCCGGACGTTTCATCTGACGGGAGATATTCCGCACGGAATGGGGTAGCCGTTAGGCCGATGATCCGGGTGTCTGACTCAGCATCGCCGAATGCATCCAGAACCGACCGATAAGATGGCGCGGCGGCCCGATGGGCCTCGTCGATAACTACCAGCTGTGCCGTAGCAAGAATCTCGGCGCTAATACCGTGCTCATCGTTGTTGCTCTCGCCGATCAGTTTAACCATGCGGTGCGGCGTGGAGATCAGACAGGAAGGGCGATCCCGCATTGCCAGCAGATTCTCACGATGCTTTGAAAAATCGCGCGTGTAGCGGCCCCAGAAACGGAACAACTGCAAGGGGCTTACATGCGACGATGCCTGCCACACCTGCTTGAAACAAACATAGGCTTGCTCGCACAATTCCTCGGTATGAGCCAGCCAGAGAATAGTATGACCGTTACGGAAATCGTTTTTGCGGGTCCAGCGTGCAGTAACCCAGTCGCGGATCGTATCTACGGCCGTACGCGTTTTACCCGCACCGGTGGGCAAGGTAACAATCGCCTTACCTTTCGGCGTATCGAGTAGTTTCAGCATTGCTTTGTGTACCTCCACCTGGAAATCCTGCA
>DAOWDI010000093.1 GCA_030639105.1 Gammaproteobacteria bacterium
AGTCGCCGCCACCACCCCGGCCATGGGCGATGGCCGGGGCAAAGAGGTCTACGATGCCGCCTGCTTTGTCTGCCATGCGACCGGCGTTGCCGGTGCACCAAAATTTGGCGATCCCGTCGGCTGGAATGCGCGCATCGCACAGGGTACCGACACGCTATATACACACGCGATCAAGGGCTTCATGGGTGAAGCCGGGCTGATGCCGCCAAAGGGAGGTCGCATGGACTACTCCGATGACGATGTGAAGGCCGCGGTCGACTACATGGTGGTGAAGGCTAGTCAGTAACGCTTCAGCGAACGCGGGCTTCGGGCCAGACCTCCGCTACAGCGGGGGCAGAAAAGATTGGGGCCAATCTCCAGCCGATCAATCCAGCGCACGGTTGTAGAATTGGCGATAGGCATCTTCAGTGATGTCGTCCCACGCCTCGAAAGTCTTTTGGAACGCTTCGTAATTCTCACGCACCTCCTGAAATTTCACATCCTTTTGTGCTTCGGCATCGAGAGCCTCGCGCGAACTCGAGTACAACGCCTCGAGGACTTCCTGCGGAAACTCCACCATCTCGATATGGCCGGACTCGCGCAGTTTCGCATAAGCCTTCGCATTTTCCGCCTCCATGCGGCTGTGCAGATCGACGCCGCCAGCGGCGGCGGCGCTCTCGATAATCAGCTGCAGGTGCTCCGGTAAACCCTCCCACGCCGGCTTATTGACGATCAATTCGAGTTGCGTACTGGGCTCATGCCAGCCGGGGTAATAGTAATATTTCGCCGCGCGGTCCAAACCGAAGCGGACGTCGTGCAGCGGCCCGACCCATTCCGTCGCATCGATATTGCCCCTTTCCAGCGCAATATAGACCTCGCCGCCGGAGAGGAGTATCGGGTTGCCGCCGGCCTTGGCCAATGCTTTGCCGCCAAGCCCCGGAATGCGCATCTTCAGGCCATCGAGATCTGCTACGGAATCGACGCGTTTGTTAAACCAGCCGCCCATCTGGGTGCCGGTATTGCCCATCGGGAACGGCACCAGGTCGAACGGTGCGTAGATCTCACGCCACAGCTTGAGTCCATCGCCGCCAAGCAGCCAAGCAGCCATCCCGCGAGCCGTAAGACCGAACGGGACCGCCGACATATACTGCGCCGCCGGCACCTTGCCAGCCCAATAGTAAGCGGCACTGTGACCCATCTGCACAATCGTCCCATTCGACACCGCCTCGAAGACTTCGAGTGCGGGGATGAGTTCACCACCGGCATAGACCTGGATCGTCATTTGTCCACGGCTCATGGTTGCCACATCACTCGCAAACTGCATCACTACGTCGTGATTGATCGGCAGATTAGGCGGCCAGGCGGTAACGAGTTTCCAGTTGAACTTTTGCTCCGCCACCGCACCGCTGCTCACCTCGCCCGCGGGATCGGTCCCACAGGCGGCAACGCACGCGATGATACACAGCCAGATCGCGGCCCGCGCGTGGCTTCGGATTAGTAATTGCTGCAGCATGCTGATTCCTCTTTTCTATTCGTAATTGAATTGGGACTGAACTGTAGGCGCCCGCATCATACGGCCTCCAGCCCCGCATACGCCGCCATCAACCACTTGATGCCATCGGCTTCGAAATTGACCTGTACACGGGCGTTGTCACCATGGCCCTCGAGGTACAGCACCACACCTTTGCCGAAACTCTTGTGCTGAACCCGCTGACCGAGTGTAAACCCGGTGTCGACGGTTTCCCCCGCATTATTATCGCCAGAGGTGATGACATGACCTCCCAGACGAACTTCCCGCACTAAGTGCGCGGGGATCTCCCGGATGAAGCGTGACGGCCGCGGATAATAGTCCGATCCATGCAAGCGCCGGCACTCGGCGTGGCATATCGTCAAACGACGCATCGCACGGGTGATACCGACATAGCACAAGCGTCGCTCTTCCTCCAACTGGCGCGGATCCTCGCTACAACGCCGGTGTGGAAATAGACCCTCCTCGACGCCGACGAGGAAAATTTCCGGAAACTCAAGCCCCTTCGCGGAATGCAAAGTCATCAACTGCACGCTGTCCTCATGCGCACCCGCCTGGCCTTCGCCTGCTTCCAGTGCCGCATGGCTCAAGAACGCCGCCATCAGCGGCATCTCCTCGGCGTTGTCGCCCGGCGTAAAATCGCGCGCGGCACTCACCAGTTCCTCCAGGTTTTCGATCCGGTCGAGCCCACGTTCGCCCTTCTCCTTCTTATAGTGATCGACCAGGCCACTATGCTCCACCACCGTCTTGATGACCTGGGCGAGATCCAAGCCTTCCAGCGCTACGCCCAGGCGGTCGATCAGATTGAGAAAACATTCCAGCGCATTGATGGCACGCGGCCCGAGTTCGCGATTGGCGACGACCCGATGCGCGGCCTCCCACATCGTGATTTGTTCGAGGCGCGCGGTATTGCGCAGCACTTCGATACTGCGTTGCCCGATGCCACGCGTCGGCGTATTCACGACACGCTCGAACGCAGCGTCATCACCGCGAAGAAGGGCGAGCCGTAGATAGGCCAGTGCATCCTTGATCTCCGCGCGCTCATAAAATTTGAAGCCACCGTGAACACGGTAGGGAATATCGGCTTGGCGCAGCGCATCTTCCAGCACACGAGACTGCGCGCTGACGCGATACAACACAGCACATTCGTCATAGCGTCCGCCGTGTTTATACTGCCCAGCGATCCGCTCGACGCAGAAACGGGCTTCGTCGATATCGTTGTACGCCACATACCGGATGATTGGTTCGCCCTTATCACCGGCAGTCCACAACTCCTTGCCGAGACGTGTTGGATTATTCGCGATGAGCGCATTAGCCGCCTCGAGTATGTTTGCGGTCGAACGATAGTTCTGCTCGAGCCGAATAACCTCGTTGTTTGGAAAATCACGCTGGAAACGCTGCATGTTCTCGACCTTCGCACCACGCCAGCTATAGATCGACTGGTCGTCATCGCCCACCACGAAAAGGTTTCCGTCTTTCCCAACCAACTGCCTCAACCATCCATATTGCAGCGCGTTGGTATCCTGGAATTCATCGACCAGCACGTGCCAGAACCGCTCCTGATAGTGGCGCAGCAACCCCGGGGTATCTCGCCACAACTCGTGCGCGCGTAATAGCAACTCGGCAAAATCGACCAGCCCCGCACGCCCACAGGCCTCTTCGTAAGCCTGATAGGCGTCGATCAAGGTCCGCATGGTGAGATTGCCACCGTCATCGACGTGCTTGGGCCGCAAACCTTCGTCCTTACGTGCATTGATAAACCACTGGGATTCCTTCGCCGGCAATTCCTTTTCGTCCAGATTCATCGAGCGCAGCGTCCGACGGATTATGCGAAGCTGATCTTCGCTGTCGATGATCTGGAAATGCTCGGGAAGATCGGCTTCGCGCCAGTGGGCCCGCAACAGGCGGTGCGCGATACCGTGAAAGGTACCAACCCACATGCCCCCGACCGGTCGTCTGAGAAGACTTTCGATCCGGACCCGCATCTGGGCCGCCGCCTTGTTCGTGAACGTAACCGCCAGCACCCCCTTCGGGGTCGCCCGCCCAGTCTCCAGATACCAGGCGATACGATGGACCAATACACGGGTTTTCCCGCTGCCCGCGCCTGCGAGGATAAGTGCATGCGGCGCGGTGACGGTTACAGCTTGACGTTGAGCCGGATTGAGTGGATCCAGGATCACGCTTTCGCTCATGATTCAGACAACGACCAAAATCGTGTGCGCACCCGAGTTTACTCCGCAACAACCGGGTTGCCAGTGAGACCACGAGCACAAATCGCAATCAATTCCGGGGATTATCGGTAAGATCCGCCACGCACAGACGAGCAGGGTCAAGCGCATTGCAACACTCCGTGAATGAACCATAAGCACACCAATTTTACCTGCCCTCAGGGCGCGTTCACAGCACCACAACCCACATCAATAGGTTACAATAGTAACGCTTATGAGTGATCCCGAACTATCAATAGAGCAATCACTCGCCGTTCTCAACTCGGCGATCGATGGCGCCCGGCAGCGCGGAGTCAGTGCGGCGAAAGCCGCATTGAGTATCGGCGGCGGTCTCTCGGTCACTGTGCGCAACGGTGAAGTAGAAACCATCGAACACCATCAGGACAAGACCCTGACCTTGAGTGCGTACCGAGGGAAACGTAAAGGAACCGCGACGACGACGGATTTTTCGCCGCGCGGCGTTGAAGAAACGGTCGTGGCGGCCGACCGTATCGCGCGAAACGCCGAGGACGACCCTTATGCCGGGTTGATCGATTCCAGCTACCTCGCACGGGACATCCCGGATTTGGACCTCGACCACCCCTGGGTACTGAAGCCTGAAGCTGCGATCGAACTAGCAATGCGGTGCGACAGCGCGGCGCGCGATGGCGATGCGCGCGTCGACCAGACCGACGATATCAGCGTCAGTCAGCATCGCGGCCTGCGCGGTTACGCAACGACCGCGGGCTTCGCGCATGCCTACAGAGGGTCGCGCCATAGCCTAAGCTGTACCGTTGTCGGTAAACAAGACGGCGCGATGCAATGTGGCAACTGGTATACGGTATCGCGTGATGCGGATACACTTGAAACCGCCGAATCCGTCGGCCGGCGCGCCGCCGAACGCACGGTTGCGAAACTGGGCGCGCGCAAGGTCACGACGGAGAAAGTGCCGGTGATCTTCGAGGCGCCCGTCGCTGGCAGCCTGATCGGCCACCTGGTGAACGCTATATCCGGGGGGAGTCTTTACCGCAAGGCATCATTCCTGCTCGATAGCGCAGGTACGGCGGTCTTTCCCGACCATGTTTCTCTCACCGAAACGCCGCACCTCGCACGTTGTCTCGGCAGCGCCCCTTTCGATGCCGAGGGTGCGCGAACCAAGGATCGTGACCTCGTCGACAACGGCATCCTTACGGGCTACGTCCTCGACAGCTACGCCGCGCGCAGGCTCAAGCTTGAGCCGACGGGTAATGCCGGCGGCGTGCACAATCTCACGCTATCTCATCAGGATCTCAGCCTCACACAGCTCCTCGCCACGATGAGACGCGGCCTTTTTGTAACCGACCTCATGGGCTTCGGGGTGAATACGGTCACCGGGGATTATTCCCGCGGGGCCAGCGGATTCTGGGTCGAAGACGGCCAGATAGCCTATCCGGTGGAGGAAATCACGATTGCCGGGAACCTCACGGACATGTTCAAGAACATTATCGCGAGCGCCGCTGATACCGATCTGCGCGGAAATATCCGCTCGGGATCGATCCTGCTCGAGTCGTTGACCGTTGCCGGGGCCTAAACTCATCGCCGTCGAGTGCCGTTATACGAACCGCGGCATAGAAAAATCCAGACAGGACTTTTAAGCTTTTCCTGGACTTGAAGAGGCGGCTGGCGGTATCTCCGAGTAGCGCGGGCATCGAGGGGAAAACCGAGCACGCAGCGGCAAGCCCCGGAATTGATTGCGCTAACAACGCGGTATCGGTAGACGTGAACAAATCTTTACACGATGCAAAAGTAGCCGAGATCGACACGCGCTCGCCGGCCGAGGCCCAGCGCCTGCTCTGTCGCGTCCTCGACAGCGGCGCGGACATCATCCTCGGTAAACGCCGGGAACTTCGCCTGGCGGTCACCTGCCTGATCGCGCGCGGCCACCTGCTTATCGAAGATCTTCCCGGAGTCGGCAAGACAACACTCGCCCACTTGCTGGCGAAACTACTAGGGCTCAACTTTCAACGTATCCAGTTCACCAGCGACCTCCTCCCGGCCGATGTCGTGGGCGTATCGATTTTTGATCGCGACGGCGGGGGATTTCATTTTCACCAGGGCCCAATCTTTACCCAAGTACTGCTGGCCGATGAGGTAAACCGCGCAACGCCGCGCGCGCAGAGCGCGCTACTCGAGGCGATGGAAGAACGCCAGGTCACGGTCGAAGGTGAGACCCACCCATTGCCCGACCCATTTTTCGTCATCGCGACGCAGAACCCCTCCGACCAGATCGGGACGTTTCCGCTGCCGGAATCACAGCTCGATCGTTTCCTCATGCGGATCTCGATTGGCTACCCATCGAGAGATGCCGAACTCGAACTGCTGAACGGCGAAAACAGGCGCAGGATGCTGAGCCGGCTCGAACCACAACTGCACCTTGACAATCTACGGCGCCTACAGCGCCAGGTCGACGGCATCCATGTCGCCGAGCCATTGATGGAATATATACAGGATCTGCTTGATTTCAGCCGTCAGGCGCCCGCGTTCACGACGGGACTCTCGCCGCGGGCCGGGCTCGGGCTCGTTCACGCCGCAAAGGCCTGGGCGCTGATCGACGGCCGCGGGCATGTCCTACCGGAAGACGTTCAGGAAATTCTGCCCGCGGTCGTGTCGCACCGACTCGGTACCAGCGAGGGGGGCAGCACGGTGCCGGACCTCGCCGAGGCGCTGATCAAATCCGTGCCCATCCCGTGATCGGATCAGACCGGCCGAGCCAAATACTGGGCGCCAACCATTACGCCTCGCCGCTACCGGCAGTTACTGAACACCCGGCCCCGTGAGTGCAAATGCACGCGGTTTAAACACGCTGGTGCGTCACACCCTCGACCGTAGACGAGTCTACATCTTCCCGACCCGCCACGGCTTGATGTTGGGGGCGATGCTGCTGGTGATCCTTTTGGGCTCGATCAATTATGACAACGCCCTCGGATATATGTTGACGTTTCTACTCTTTGGCCTTTTTCTGACCGGCATATTGCATACTTATCGCAATCTGGCCGGTTTGTCGTATATCGGCGCACAGGCGAAGCCGGTATTCGCCGGCGAGCAGGCGAAATTCATTCTGACGCTTGATAATCGCGGGCAATACCCGCGTTACAGTCTGGATCTAGCGCACTGGCCGCGATTGCGCAGACACTGGCACCGCCGGCGCAAGGGTGCCGTGTCACGTGTTGGCTCCATCGCCGCAACTGCTATCGTGCAAGCGACCATCATCGTCAGCGCGCCCCATCGCGGATGGTTGGCACTGCGGCGCGTACGTATCACGAGCACCTTTCCACTTGGGATCCTGCGGGCCTGGGCCTATTTCGAAGACGATACCCAGAGCATCGTCTACCCGCGGCCGCATGGCCGCCTGGCGCTGCCGCTAGGCGGCCCCTCGGCACAAGCCATGTGCGCGGGCACGAGCCATGGTAACGATGACTTCGCCGGATTCCGGCCGTATCGACCCGGCGACCCGATCCGGGCCATCGCCTGGAAGACCCTTGCGCGCCAGGAGACCCTCTTGGTCAAGCGCTTCACGAGTGGCGCTTCGCGCAGCGTACGGTTAGCTTGGGCCGACTGCGCCGGTCTTGGAGGAGTTGAAGCGCGCCTCAGCCAACTGACGGCATGGGTCGTAGCCGCGGATCGTCTCGGCATGCACTATGCCCTCGATCTACCGGGCGTGTCCGTGGCGCTTGGTTCGGGTGCTGCCCACCGTCATCAATGCCTGCGAGTGCTTGCGCTGCACGACCTGCGATGAGCGGTGCGACGATTATTACAAGGACGCACGTTTTATGGGCCTTGTTGTGCTTGACGCTGGCCCTGATGCCGCATGCGAGCCGGTTTTCGCCATGGTTGTTAATCTGCTTCGGCGCGCTCGCCCTCTGGCGTGTCCTGGCCGAATTGGGCCGGCTGCCCTTGCCTGATCGACGGCACTTCTCGCTGTGGATCCTCAAGCAGGTACTGGCGGTAGCGGCTTTCATCGCGATCTATATCA
>DAOWDI010000285.1 GCA_030639105.1 Gammaproteobacteria bacterium
AATATTGCAGCGCTCGTAAGGGTAGTAGCGAATACTAGATTGCTTTGCTCATTGTAAAGTTGCAATAATTCCGCACGCAGCGTTTCGTACTCTGTAGTCAAGTCCATAGTAGATTCTCCTGCGTTCCGCACATAACATGTGTATCAACGTCGCGAAGACTCAGTCATCGCGACCGTTTTGTCATTCAGGATTGTTCAATAGATAGTTTGTTAATACCGTCCAATCAAGTGCTTAAGGTGCTGTCATAAATTATCTGGTTTGGGAAAAGTGTCACCGCGACGCCTATCCTGGTATTTGTATTGTTCAGTAACCCATTATTCTGCTGTGTAAAATTGCATTGTGGGAAAAATATACCGTCGCGCCGACGTATTTTCAAAGAGGATCAGTGGTATCTATACCCGATAAGCAATAACTTGGACCGAAAGCTAGCGGTGTTCTATCGATAGGCCCAATGTCGTGGGCATATGGTTGCCTACCGTGAATGCCAGATTTTCTCAACTGAACGGACTGACCGGGTTAGAAGATCAGGGATCGATCTATTGATAATATATTTCATCTCTCATCGTAACTTAGGATCCGCATCACGAACTCGCTTGACTTCATCAATTGCCTCGCGCCGAGGACACTTAATGCGCCGGCATTTAACACGGCGCTACTGAACGCGGTACCGGAGATACCGAGTCCTATCCCGGCACTCTAAATCGGTAGTTCGATGTTGAGTTTGTCATCGATGGTGCGTATCTCGATGGTCCTCCGCGCGCCCCGTCGGATCCGCGATCCTACCGGATTATTGGCCCTGCACTGGTCCTGGCGCATCGGTTACGGTGCGATACCGAGTGCGTCGATCGCCTCGATGATCCGTGCGTGCACGCCGGGTGGTGCGCATACCACGCCCTTGTTCGCGCTTAACGTTGCTCCTTGGGAGAAATCCAGCCCGTTACCGACGATATCGGTTACCGTTACGCCGGCTTCTTCGGCGACGATCTTTCCGGCAGCGTGATCCCAGATCTTTTCGATGTAACCGGCGCGCGTCGGCAGGCGTAGATACGCATCCGCCTGACCGCGTGCGACCACGGCATACTTGCACTGGCTATCGAGGCGTGCGGGTTTGCTGGTGGCTTTGAGGTAGTCGACGATGCGAGCGGTATCGTCCTGTTTGGAGTGTGATGCCTCAACCGATTCGCACACCCTGAGAGCGTCCAAGGAGATGTCCGCGGCGGCGTTGATCGATGCGGCATCGACGCCGATATCATTCGCCGGCAAATACCAGGCGCCGTCACCGACGCTCGCATAGTAGATGCAGCCAATCGGATCCGGATCGTCGAAGGCGCGGGAGAAATCCGCGGACAGGTTTGTGCAACCGAGTACGCCCAGCTTCACCACGCCGTTGTCGATCAATGCCAGTGATACGGCATATTGGCCGCGCCGTAGAAATCCTTTTGTACCGTCGACGGGATCCAGGGTCCAATAGCTGGCATCGCTCGCATCGTGATTGCCGAGGTCGATGGCGTCGAGTACTTCGTTGTCCGTTATCGCGGATCGCACATGGCGCACCGCTGCGGTGACTGTTTGAGTCATGCCGTCGGTCGATCGCTTACGCAAGTCAGCAGCACTCTCTTCGCCGACTAGAGAAATGGGCCCGAGTTCTTCCTGCAGACGCATTGCGACGATCGCCTGGGCGGCAAAATCCGCAACCGTTACCGGACTGCGATCATCTTTGGTGAGTTGCCGGATCTGGTCGAGGTCACTTTGGACCCGGCGCGTGACGGCGCAGGCTTCGGCGACGGCCCGCAGGGCGCAGTCGAGTTCAAAAGGGCGGATTTGCATCAAAATCTTCGGATCCAATATGGTGATTGAGCATGCGTACACCTTAGCGGCTCGGCTATGGGCGATCAATCCATGTCGGGGAGATCCAACGACCGATCACGCGCGTTACAGCCCGTGCGCGCTCGCCCCTATGTTACAATCAGGACCATCGCTTCGCGCCGCAAAGCGGGATCCGCAGGCCCTTTCCGCATAGACAAAAAAAGAGAATATCGATAGTCCCGAGGGGAAAGCACCATGTTCGACATCAAGGTCCATCCTGTACCACCCGCAATCGCAGCCTCGGCGCATATCGATGCGGCGAAATATCAAATGATGTATCAACGTTCGATCGACGATCCTGACGGCTTTTGGGCTGAGCAGGCACAAGTGTTCGTAACGTGGTTCAGCGGCTGGGACAAGGTGTCTGAATGGGATTTCACCACCGCAAATATTCGCTGGTTCGAAGGCGCGACCTTGAATGTAAGCTACAACTGCCTGGATCGGCATCTCGAAAGCCGCGGCGACCAGACCGCGGTCATCTGGGAAGGAGATAACCCCAGCGAAGATAAGCGGATCAGTTACCGTGAACTGCACGCGGCGGTCTGCCGCTTCGCCAACGCACTGAAGTCCAAGGGTGTCAAAAAGGGCGATCGGATTTCGATTTATCTGCCGATGGTGCCTGAAGCGGCCATTGCAATGCTCGCCTGCGCACGGATCGGCGCGGTGCATTCGATCGTATTTGGCGGGTTTTCGCCCGATGCGCTGAAGGATCGGATCCTGGATTCGGACTGCACGGTGGTGATTACTGCTGATGAGGGCCTTCGCGGCGGCCGGGCGGTCCCGCTAAAGTCCAACACCGACAAGGCGCTCGAGAGCTGCCCGCACGTACATACGGTATTCGTCGTCAAACGAACCGGCGGGGCGGTCGACTGGCAGGAAGGGCGTGACATCTGGTACCACGATGCCGTAACCGAGGCCACCGCCGAGTGCGACCCCGAGCCGATGGGCGCCGAGGATCCACTTTTTATTCTTTATACCTCCGGTTCGACCGGTAAGCCTAAAGGGGTTCTGCACACGAGTGGCGGCTATCTCCTTTATGTGGCGATGACCCATAAATACGTGTTCGATTATCACGACGGCGATATCTATTGGTGCACCGCGGACGTCGGTTGGGTAACCGGGCATTCCTACATTGTCTATGGCCCGCTGGCAAACGGGGCCACGACGTTGATGTTCGAGGGTGTGCCCAACTATCCCGATGCCGGGCGCATGTGGGAGGTTGTAGACAAGCATCAGGTCAATATTTTCTACACGGCGCCGACGGCATTGCGTGCGTTGATGGCCCAAGGTAACGAACCGGTCACGCGCTCGAGCCGAAAGTCCCTGCGTATCCTCGGCACAGTGGGCGAACCCATAAACCCGGAGGCGTGGGAATGGTATTACAACATCGTCGGCGACAAACGTTGCCCTATCGTGGATACCTGGTGGCAGACTGAAACCGGCGGGATCCTGATAACGCCGCTCCCTGGTGCCTGCAAACTAAAACCGGGATCGGCGGCGTTGCCGTTTTTCGGTGTGGTGCCCGCACTGCTCGACG
>DAOWDI010000120.1 GCA_030639105.1 Gammaproteobacteria bacterium
GATTTGAGTCGGTTGTTGTCCTCTTTTGAGGCGAATAGTTATTCTCATGAGTGCGCCGGACAGGCGGCCGGCGGGGGTATCCAGCATGGGAGCGTGCGACTTGACAATCAGCGGATCGATACAATAGCGTCGCACACATAATCGATGTTATGTGAGTTGAGTCCCGCGACATTGATGCGGCTTGAATCGAGCAGGTAAATTGCGAATTCCTCGCGCAGTTGAACTATCTGATCGTGGTCGATACCGAGGAAAGAAAACATACCGTGCTGGCGCCGGATAAAATCAAAACGGTTGTTGCCGAGGCGTTCACCCAGCGCCTTGGTAAATTGGTCTCTAAGGCCATTGATACGCTCGCGCATCTGTTCTAGCTCGGTTTGCCACTGCCGGGTCAAAGTGGGGTCATTCAATATCGTTTTGACTATCGCGCCGCCGTGGCTCGGCGGCATTGAATAGATCCCGCGGATGATGTTCAGCATCTGGCTCAGTACGGTCTCGGCCGCGGCAGCATTGGGCGAGACGACGGCCAGGCAGCCGACTCTTTCCCGGTAGAGACCGAAATTCTTCGAGCAAGAGCTGGCAACCAGCAATTCGGGTACTTTTTCGGCCATCAAGCGTACCCCGAACGCGTCCTCTTCCAGGCCGGTACCGAAGCCCTGATAAGCGATGTCTATAAATGGGGTAAAGCCCCGTTCAACGGCGAGATCGGCGACCGCCATCCATTGCTCGTGATCGAGATCGACACCGCTCGGATTGTGACAGCAGCCATGCAGCAGCACCAGGTTGCCGCGGTCGACCTGCGCCAGGGTCGTCATCATGTCGTCGAAACGGAGTCCGCTGCTTTCGCGGTCGAAATAGGGATAGGTCTCGATGGTAAGGCCCGCATCGCCCAGTAAGGGTACGTGATTGGCCCAGCTCGGATCGCTGATCCAGATATGGGCGCCGGGTTTTGCCCGATTGACGAGTTCGGCGGCTACCCGTAAGGCGCCGCAACCGCCCGGGGTCTGCGCGGAGCACACTCGGTTATCCGTACTCGCGACATCGGCGGTGCCGAACAGCATGCGTTGCATGGCTGTGTTGAAGTCGGCGTCACCCGGCGGGTCAAGATAGCTTTTGGTCGTCTCAGCATCGTTGTGGCGTTGTTGTGCCGCAAGGACACACGCCAGGATCGGTGTGTTGCCATCGTCGTCGCGGTAGACACCGACGCCGAGGTCGACCTTGTTGGGGTTTGGGTCTTTGCGGAACGCGGCCATCAGGCTCAGGATCGGGTCGGCCGGGAGGGGGGGTAGGGTCTCAAACATGATACGGCGCGTGGGCGGTTGCCGCCGGGTTCAGGGGAAGACGCGGATCATACCGGAAAAAGGGATGCACTTATTTGCCAACGGCAAAGAAGTGCATCCCTTTTTTTTTGCTTATCTTTCGAAACAGCGTTGTTGGGCGGAAGCATGGCGCAATGCGTCGAGTTCCGTTTGCGGGCCAATATCGTCGATCTCCTCGAGGCGGGCGTTGACGGCGCTGTAGCCGAGGAAATAGAAGGCCGGCGTCCACATCGTCCCGATAAATACCGCGGCCTGGTTGCGTGGGTCGTCCCAGTAAGGCGGTTTGTAGTCATCGAGCTGGCGCAGCAGGGTCAGGCGGCGCTCGTAGAGGGTGATACAGCTTTGATCCGGCGCGATAGCGGGCGGTGCTGATCCTTGCGGGCCTTCGATCAGGTGTCGAGTGTCGTGGTAGCGCTCGACAACGAATTGACGTATGCGTTCATCGGGGTTGTTGGCGGCGGCTTGGACTGTTGTCGTCGATAACACCGGTAGTAGCGCGATTGTACAAAGGCGAAGGCGTAAGAGGAATGTCATGAGGGTATGTCCCGCGGGTCTGGCTCCTAGGTACCGTATCGATCCGATCGCCGCGATCCTTGAATCCGCGAACCTCGGTGCAGTTTGAGGCGGGTATCGGATCGTAGGTCCCGGAAACGGAAAAGGGGGCGGACTTAAGTCCGCCCCTCCTTTTTTCTTCCTTACTTCGGTTCGATATAGAGAAAGCCGAGTCCGCCCGCGATACCGAACCCGGTGCTGCTTTCGAGCGCCAGGGGTTGCAGACCAATGCTTTTGGCGCCGCCTCCGATCAATGCCTTCGCACCGATCCCTAAGCCCGCGGCCGCGGAGACCTGGCCGCCGATGTATTTACCGCCGAGCGCTTTGGCGCCCGGCCCGATGTCGTCAGCCGCGGCAAAGACGGCGAAGGCCATTTTTTCATTGGCGCGAATGCTCAAGTCGAGACCGAGCGCGATACCGGTTTCGCCGTGGTAGTGCTCCGTGACACCGTTATTTTTGAACGTGCATTCGACATCGGCGGTCGAACGAATGAGCAGGTTGACTCTGGAGCCGGGCACCACGTTACAGGTGAGGATCCCCACTTCGATACCGCCGCCGGCGGGTGCGTTGGCGGAGCACAGCACCGCTGCGATGGTGGCGATGATCAGGGTTTGAATAGTTCCTAGCTTCATAGGCTTCTTTCCTTATGGGTATCTGTGGAGTGGATCGCCGAGCAGATGTGTTGTGTTACTGCATCGAGCGTCGTTGTCGATCCGATCCTGACAAGTAAATTCTGCCATGTCGAGCGATTGTGAGCTTGATCGCAGGCATTGGATCAAGATATTATACTGTATACATATACAGTATATAGTCTTACCTATGTGTGCTCAACCGACTGGCCATCCGCATTATGCGGAATTGCATTGCATCAGCAACTTTAGTTTTCTGCGCGGCGCCTCCCATCCCGAGGAACTCGTCAGTGAGGCGCATCGTCTTGGCTACGACGCCTTGGCGATCACTGATGAGTGTTCGCTGGCTGGCGTAGTGCGGGCGCACGTGGCAGCAAAAAAAGTAGGGTTGCATCTTATCATCGGGACCGAGATCGAACTTGCGGACGGACCCCGACTGGTGCTGCTGGCGTCGGACAAACGCGCCTATGAGGAGATCGTTCAGTTGGTCACGTTGGGCCGCCGCCGTTGCGAAAAGGGAACGTATCGACTCAATCGATCCGATCTCGAAACCACGGTGGCGCACGCTCTCGTCTTATGGCTCCCGGGTGTGCAAGAGACCGACCAGGCCGCCGTGCGCTGGGTCGCGGATACCTTTGGGGAGCGTGCCTGGATCGCGATCGAGCAATTCTATGGCGGTGCCGACAGGCGCTACGCCGAACGCTTGCAGGCGCTCACCGCGACATTCGGTGTGCCGCTGGTTGCCTGCGGGGACGTACACATGCACCGCCGCGATCGTTATCCGATCGCCGATACGCTCGCGGCGATCCGGCTGGGTGTCACCTTGTGCTCGGCGGGCGGTGAGTTGTTCTCTAATCACGAACGCTATCTGCGTCCATACGCACGTCTCGAGCGGTTCTATTGTGCGGAGCAACTCACCGAGAGTGTACAAATAGCCGGGAGCTGCCGTTTTTCGCTGGACGAACTGCACTATAAATATCCCCATGAACTGGTTCCGCATGGCCGCACTCCAAGTGAGCACCTGCGCGATCTGACCATCCGGGGTATGCGGCGGCGCTGGCCACAAGGTGTGCCCGATAAGGTGGCGGAGTTGATCGAGCACGAACTCGCGCTCATCGCGGAGCTTCGCTACGAGGCCTTCTTTTTGACCGTCTATGACATCGTCGAGTTTGCCCGGGCGCATGAGATCCTGTGCCAGGGCCGCGGCTCCGCGGCAAATTCGGCGGTGTGTTTCTGTCTCGGTATTACCGAGGTGGACCCTTCCCGCATGGAAATGCTGTTCGCACGCTTTGTGTCCAAGGAGCGCAACGAGCCGCCGGATATCGATGTCGACTTCGAACATGATCGGCGCGAGGAAGTCATCCAGTACGTGTACCAAAAATATGGCCGGGAGCGTGCGGCGCTGGCGGCCACGGTCATCACCTATAAGGCGCGCGGTGCCGTGCGCGATGTGGGTAAGGCGCTCGGTATGAGCCTGGAGCAGGTTGACCGGCTGGCCAAGAACCTCTACTGGTGGGATGGCGCTCGGCTTATCCCTTCGCGCCTGCGCGAAGCCGGTTTCGATCCGGA
>DAOWDI010000148.1 GCA_030639105.1 Gammaproteobacteria bacterium
CTAACGAGATAGAGAAGGAGCAACGAATGGCACGTGGAGTAAACAAAGTCACACTGATCGGCAACCTTGGCGCCGATCCGGAAATCCGCTACACGAACAGTGGCAGCGCGGTAGCGAATATTCGACTGGCCACCGCCGAGAGTTGGCGCGACAAGGAAACGGGCGAAACCCAAGAACGTACCGAATGGCATCGCATCGTATTTTTCAGCCGCCTCGCCGAAATCGTTGGTGAGTACTTGAAGAAGGGCTCTCAAGTCTACATCGAGGGGCGACTGCAAACACGTAAATGGCAAGACCGCGACGGCCACGATCGCTATACGACCGAGATTGTCGCCAATGACATGCAGATGCTCGGCTCACGCGGGGGCAGCTTCGAAACCGCCACGGAACCCAGTGGAGTCAGTGAACCACCACCCAGTGAAGTCAGCGAACCCAAGTCACAGGGTGCGCCCGAACCGCCGATGGCCGATTTCGACGACGATATTCCGTTCTAGGATCCCGCGGTTTCCTCACCATCGGCGTGTCGTGCAATCTACTTCCGATCAGCCGCACGTTTCAAATCCGCCACGACTTCGCGTTGCGCGCGCTGCCGTCGCGGCGAGGAGGAGACTTCGCCGAAGTGCGACCACAGTCCGCGCCGCACATTTTCGGGTAACACGTTCTCCAGATACTCAAGTGCGGTGCCGCGCAGATTGCGATCCGAACTCAAGACAGCGTGGTGCGATAACATCAACGCATCGCGATCCAAGGTGAGACTCAACAGCGTAAAAACGTGCTCCATGCTGTAATCGATACGGGGATCGCCGGTCAATGACGCCGATGCCATATCCGGCGGTACGTCGATATCCAACTCGAGGTCGCGCGATATCCACACCGCACGGTCGACGGAGACTTCCCGTTCGACGGCAGCAAACACATCCGGCGGCGGGATCATCATATTCGCATCGCGCTCATTCATGCGCGCCAATGCCCGGGCGCAACTGTAGCGCACATTGAACTCCTCATCGTGCAAGCCCGAGAATAAGGTATCGACGGCGCGCGGATTATGCGTTACCTCGAGTACGCTCGGGATCCGCTGGCGTGCAAGCAACGGCATATCCGGGTCAAGTAATGCATCGCTCAAAGCCCCTATCGTTTGCGGCGCCTTCCAGCGCAATTCCATGCGGATATCTTCGGCGATCTCATCGTTGGCGAGCAACGGAATCAGGTAGGGCACTAACCGCACGTCGAGTATCGGACTCGACAGGCCGCGACGGATCCGCGCTGTACTGCCTGACATCAAATCGGCAACCGTGATACTGGTCCCCCGAACGACTTCGGGATCGACGCAATCACCGCTCATTTGTGCCGTATGAATGTCATCGGCGGTAATCGACTGACCAACACCGCCGCGCTCTTGTTTCATCTTGCGGATCTTGGCCATCAGGATCTCACGCTCACAGGCGCCTGACGCTTCGGCCAAGGTATGGCGCGTCGTCGCGTCGATGATTTCATCGTCACTCAGCGAAATAGCGCCGTCACGCAGACTCGTTGCCAGTTGATCGACGTAACCGCGGTACAACCGGCGCACGACAACGAGCGTTATCACGGCGATGGCGATGGCGATACCGATCACTGCCGTGGCTGGCAAATTGGGCGAGATTGCAAGCAGCACCAGCAGCATTCCACTGCCGAGCACATCACCGAGACGATCAGAGGCGACGTCGATTATGGTTTTAGTCGGCCGTTTGGTCAGCGGCGGCAGCGGCGTATAAAGCAATTCGAAGGCGGACCGGAAAAATGAGTTCGTAAATACCATCTGGCCGGCGCGCAGGACAACGATCGACCAAAGCCTGGTCAACGCGGCGATGCTCAGCAGACCGCTCCCGAGCGCAACCGCGGGCATCACGGCGAGCGTTATACCGATGCCATAGCGCTTCAACAGGCGCGGGCCCAGAACGGACTGGATCACAAACGTCAGCACACCGACGGCGGCATAAAACTGGCCGAAGAAAACAACCAGATCTTCACTACTCGCGAGCCTCGAGGCGGCGGCGGACTTGAACGTATAATCCACCAACGCGGCCATGATGGCGGCGAGGACCATGAGCAGACCCATCAACTGAAGGTAGCGATGGGTCAGCAGCAGCTTCAAGCCCGACTGCATCGTCGGTTTGGTTTCGCCGCGCGAACCACCTCGCGGATCGCCGACCGCCCGGACCGTAAGAAAACATGCGAAATGCAGCCCACCGAGAACCAAGAGCATCGAGCGCACGTCGAGCGCTTCCGCAACCCCGCCGGCAAGAAGTCCCCCGAGTACGCCACCCAAGGTAGCGGCAGCGGCGACACGCGCGATCGTGTGCTTGGCCGTGTGCGGATCAAAACGCTCATTGATAACGGACCAGAATCCGCTGATGAGAACTGCCCCGAATACCGCCATCTGGAGGTACAGCACGATAGCGACCTTGGCCGGCGCAATCCCATAGAGCCACCAGTTGCCGATGAATAGCAGCGTACTGAATCCGAAAGCTGCCGGGATCACGTGTGATGGGCCATAGGTAACCAACAATCGCGACATTATGATCACCGCGATCATCGACAGGATCGCGGCGCCGATAACAATCTTCGGCAGATCGGTTACGTCGTAGTGAGACAGGAATACCGCATCGCGCGTGGCCTTACCGGCGACCTGGTGTGCAATCATCAAGGTCGCCGAAGCGAGGGCGAAGCTTGTCGCGGTTCTCGTCCCGGCTTGATAGGCGTCGCGGATCATCGTTCAGACTCGGCCGCATCTATCGATGGATGCATGACAATACCCGCTCAATCCCGCCAGGACGATGACCGAACGGACCCACGGACAGGGAAACCGCCCGGATCGGCAAAATTCGATAAGACGCGATCCGAAGGCCGCTTTGACCTGGAAATAAGTCGAGAGAATAAGGAAAATTCCGGCAAAATATGCGATGGAAGGCTTCATCAGGCTCCAAGGTGCCGCCACGACGGACTTGTCACTCGGAAGTGGGTTCATGTAAATACTGAAAATTGTTGCCTATATCAGTGAACTGATGATAAAGTTCGCCGCTTATGGGGGGGTACCGTAGCATAATCGCGGCAGCTTTCGGGCTGTTGATTAATGGGTTGGTCTGGGCCGACGGGTTCGACGGGCAGCCATTGCTGCGCGAGAGCTTCGACCCGGCGCTCCAGCATGCTGTCGAAAACCGCATTGCGGAACTCGGACTGGCCGACGCCTCCAACCGTCGCGATCTGTGCCTCACTTTGGTCGACATCAGCGATATGAGTGACCCGCGGGTGGCGGCGATCAACGGGGACCATATGATGTACGCCGCGAGTCTCCCGAAAATCGGGATCCTACTCGGCGCCTTTGTCGAAATCGAGCGCGGTCGCCTCACGCTCGATGCAGAGACGACGGCTTCGTTGACCCGAATGATCCGCATGTCGTCCAACCTGGACGCAACGACGATGCTAAATCGCGTCGGCAAGCGCCGGGTCAACCAAATCCTGCGCTCCGAGCGCTTCCGTCTCTACGATCCCCTGGTCAACGGCGGTTTGTGGGTCGGTAAAGAATATGCAACGGGCAGCGCCTTCCAGAGGGATCCGCTGCATAACATTTCGCATGGCGCGACGGCTCTGCAAACAGCCCGTTTCTACTATCTGCTAGAGACCGGGCAGTTGGTGAATCCGCGGCTGACGCGGGTCATGAAGGAAATGCTGTCAAAACCGGGCATAGAGCATAAGTTCGTCAAGGGGCTAGCCAACCGGGACGGCATCAAGATCTACCGCAAGTCAGGAACCTGGCGGCAATGGCATGCCGACAGCGCCATCATCGAGGTCATCGGCGGTTATCGTTATATCCTGACGGCGCTGGCCAACGACAGTCGCGGTGGACAGTGGCTGGCCCGCATCGCCGCATCGCTGCACGGTCTCGTCGTGCCAACCCAACTCGCATCGACTCATCTCTAGCTCAACCAATCGCAGCCGGAAATAGCAACGACCGGCGCCGAATTCCACGGAACCATCGAGGGCTAACCCGTTCGGATCTTCGGCCCACACCGATCAGCTAAGGATTGCGGTATGCGTGCGTAGGCGATCCGGGATCAGCGGATAATGAACCAGTTTCAACTGCTCGGTACGCGACGCTTCCTTCCTTTATTCGCCGTGCAATTTCTCGGCGCATTTAACGATAACGTATTCCGATTTGCTCTCATCATTTTTATTACGTTTAGGTTAGCCGAAAAAACCGGCATCGATACGCGATCTCTCATCGTGATCAGCGGCGGGATCTTTATTCTGCCTTTTTTCCTCTTCTCTTCACTCGCCGGCCAGATTGCCGACAAGTACGAAAAATCCGGGATTATCCGCCGTGTAAAGTTTGTCGAGATCATCGTTATGGGTCTGGGGGCAATCGGCTTCTCGATCGAGAGCGCCGAATTCCTATTTGTCGTTTTGTTCCTGATGGGTACTCAGTCGACGTTTTTCGGCCCGCTTAAATATGGAATTCTTCCGCAGCACTTAGCAGAGAAGGAACTCACCGGCGGCAATGGACTCATTCAGATGGGTACCTATGCGGCAATCTTGATGGGTGCGATTGCCGGTGGCATGCTAGCCGCGCTCGAGGGCTTTGGACCCACACCCGTGGTCTCATGCGTCGTAGCGCTGGCATTCGCCGGATGGTTGTGCGCGTGTGCGATCCCCAATGCCGGTGCATCCGATACGACGATCGTCATCAACTGGAATCTGCCGCAGGCGACATTCCGTCTTCTGCGTTATGCGGCGGGCAATAGCGAGATCCTGACCTTGGTGTTGACCATCTCCTGGTTCTGGTTCTTAGGCGCAACCTTTTTGAGTATGGTACCAAGCTATGGAAAGGAGCTCCTCGGCGCGGACGAACAGGCGGTAACGATGATGAACGCGGCGTTCACCATCGGGATCGGTATCGGCTCGATCCTATGCGAACGCTATTCACGCGGCCGCATCGAACTTGGGCTGGTGCCCATCGGTTGTATTGGGATCTCGGTGTTCGCGGCCGATATTTTCTTTGCTGGGAAGCCCGAGACGACGGCCGTGATACTCACCCTTAAAACCATGCTGACGCATCCGCCGGCGCTACGAGCCTTCGCCGATCTAACGCTTATCGGGGCATTTGGGGCCATGTTCATCGTACCGTTGTACGCGGCCCTACAGGCTCGCGTACAGAGAGCTCATTGTGCCCGGGTCATTGCAGCTCTGAACGTGACGAATGCTCTTTTTATGGTCTTCTCAGCCGCGTTCACCGTCTTTCTCTACCGTTTCCAAGTGACGATACCCAGCATCTTTGGTACGGTCGCGATCCTTAACCTGATAGCGATGTTGGGTGCGGCAGCGATGCTGCCGGAATTCGCCGTGCGTGCCAGATCTCTTTTATTGCGTCGCAACATTTGAGACTTAGCTGCCCACGGACCCAACGCCTGATACACTATACGGTTTACATGAAGATCAACTAGGGGAGACAGTTTAATGAAAACCATGCAAATCATCCTGCTGATGGCCGCGAGCCTGCTGGTGGGGGCCTGCGGTAAAGACGACGGTGGGCAAAAGCAAGGAGCGGCGCCGACCACTCCCACCGCACCGACAGGATCGGCCTCCGCCCCGGCGGCAATGCCAAGTGCCACACGCTACATCGACCACACCAAGGATGAGGTAGAGTTTCGTTTAAAGGCATCCTTAGCCGGCCTTGAGTCGCTGCTCGAGGATGTCTCGGATTCGGAACAAGTGGCGATGATCAAAAAGGATATCGCGACCTTACAAGCCAAGCTAGCGGACCTGTAGACACGGTGGCCGAGCGGAACAGTTGATCGGAGCCTCCGGGCGCTGCCGGAGGCTGTGTGATTATTTAAACACGATAGCCGCCACATCGCCGTAAGTGTCGGCGAAATGGGCCTTGATCCCCTTACGGATGTAGTCCGGCAATTCGCTGTAATCACCCGAATTGGCGGCGGGTAGAATGAGTTCTTTGATCCCATTGCGCTTCGCGGCAACAATTTTTTCGCGCACCCCGCCAATCGGCAGCACCCTTCCAGTGAGCGTCAACTCGCCAGTCATTGCGATCGGCCGCAGCATCTGGTGGCCCCGCGCCAGGGACAGCAATGCACTCGCCATCGTGATACCGGCGCTCGGCCCGTCTTTTGGTGTCGCCCCTTCGGGCACGTGGATGTGTACGTAAGCATCATCAAAAAATGTCGGGTCGGCGCCGAAATCGATGAGATGTGAGCTGATATAGCTGTAGGCAATTTCCGCCGATTCGCGCATCACCTCCCCAAGCTGACCGGTGAGTTTGAAACCGCGATTTTTCGTATGCACACGGGTTGCCTCGACATCAAGCGTCGCGCCTCCCATCGCCGTCCATGCGAGACCCGTTACGATCCCGATACCGTGCTGTGGCTTTTGCTTCCGGTAGACGGGCTGCCCCAGATAGTCGGTCAAATTGTCAGGTGTAACCCTGATCTTGACCGCGGCATCCTTCAATACCGCAAGGACGACTTTACGCGCGATCCGCCCGAGTTGCTTTTCCAGGTTCCTTACGCCGGCTTCGCGCGCATAGTTTTCGATAATTTTGCGCATCGCCCCTATCGAGATCGATACCTGCTTAGCGTTAAGCCCCGCTTGTTTCCGCTGCTTTGGCCACAGATGACGCTTCGCGATGCTAATCTTTTCCTGCGTGATGTAACCCGCCAGGCGGATCACTTCCATACGATCGAGTAGGGTTCTCGGAATGGAATCAAGTTGATTGGCGGTACAGACGAACAAGACTTTAGACAGGTCGAAACGAACGTCGAGATAGTGATCAAGAAACGACACGTTCTGCTCGGGATCCAACACTTCCAATAAAGCAGAAGCCGGATCGCCATGATAGGAATTACCAATCTTGTCGATTTCATCAAGCATCAACACCGGATTAGCAACGGCCGTCTCGCGGATCGCCTGAATGAATTTGCCGGGCATGGCCCCGATATAAGTCCGCCGATGACCTTTGATCTCAGCTTCATCACGCATACCGCCGAGGCTGAAACGATAGAATTCTCGTCCCAGCGCATTGGCTACGGAACGACCTATCGATGTTTTACCGACACCGGGCGGGCCCACCAGGCACATGATCGAACCTGAAACCTCCCCTTTCAAGGCCCCGACGCCCAGGAACTCGACGATC
>DAOWDI010000189.1 GCA_030639105.1 Gammaproteobacteria bacterium
ATGTCGTGTTGGACGTCGAGAAACAGAGGCATAGGGCGGAAACGACACTGCAAATCAGCGGGAGTAAGATCCATGCGGCGAGTGAACACGAAGACATGTACGCGGCCATCGATGCGATGATAGACAAGCTCGATAGGCAGGTACGCAAGCACAAGGAAAAGACAACCGATCATCACCAAAGGGGTGGCGGCATAAAACAGCAGCAAGGGGACAAATAGAGATAGGCGGCGGAAATGGGGATAGTTGATATATTGACGCCGACGCGTATCGCCATTGGCGTTCAGGTCGCTAGCAAAAAGGCGGTATTGGAACATTTGGCACGGTTGGTCTCCACCGATACGCTCGAGTTGGCGCCGGCGCAGGCATTCGATGGATTGGTCACGCGCGAACGCTTGGGAAGTACCGGGCTCGGTAAAGGAATAGCGATCCCGCATGGGCGTATCGACCATCTATCGGCGATGGTGGGTGCATTCTTGAGAACCGAGGCCGCGATAGACTTTGATGCCATTGACGGCGAAGCCGTCGACTTGTTTTTCGCACTTTTCGTTCCGAAAAATACCAACGAAGAGCATTTGGCAATGTTGGCGAATCTCGCCGAATTGTTTACTGACGATGTGCTTATCGGCAAGTTGCGCGAATTGACATCTACGCAAAAGATTCATTCGCTGCTTATCGGACCCTCGGCTAACGCGTGAGCGGCCGTCGTTTCATCGTCGTTACCGGGTTATCTGGTGCGGGCAAGTCCATTGCGTTGCACGCCTTGGAGGATGCCGGCTTTTATTGCGTCGACAATCTGCCGGCGGGGCTCCTTATGGACTTCGCCAAATTCGTGGATAAGGGCGACCTCCCGCATTACCGGGAAGTTGCGGTCGGCGTCGACGCACGGAATCCGGCGGCGGATCTGTCCCGGTTTCCCCAAATTCTCGATGGGCTGTTGGGAATGGAATTCGACGTTGAGCTAATATACATCGAAGCGAGCAACCAAACCTTGATCAACCGCTTCAGCGAAACTCGGCGTAAACATCCACTATCGTCCTGCGAGCAGCCGTTAGGCCAGGCAATTGCACAGGAACGCATCGTTATGGAGACCTTATCCGATCGCGCGGATCTGCGCTTCGATACGACCCATACCCACATCCATGAATTTCGCACCCTCGTCGCCCAGCGCGTGGCACACCGAACGACTGGCACTTTATCGCTTCAGGTCTGTTCGTTTGGATATAAGAATGGCGTGCCACCAGATGCCGATTTCGTGTTCGATCTCCGTTGTTTGCCCAATCCATACTGGGACCCTGCTCTGCGTGAATTATCCGGTCGGGATCAGGCGATCCAGGACTTTCTCCAGGCGGAACCGGCGGTAGACAGGATGGTAGGTGATATCGTCGAATTCCTCGAGCGGTGGATCCCGACCTTTGAGGCAGACAACCGCAGTTACCTGACCATCGCGATGGGCTGCACCGGTGGGCGGCATCGTTCGGTATATGTCGCCGAGCACATCGCCGCTCATTTCAGACCGAGTCGTCAGATAATGCTCATCCACCGCAATAGCTGACCTACCCCCCCCACAAACCCTCGATCGCGGGGCTTGCTATGGCGTCGATCGCCGGAATATTTCTCATGGCGCCGATCCTCGACTAACATATATACCGTGCAAACACGCGACATCACCATCGTAAATCGCCTCGGACTGCACGCACGCGCAGCAGCGAAGTTCGTGCAGACAGCCGGAGGGTTCCCATGCCAGATCGACGTGTCCCGGGGCGACAAGAAGATCAACGGCAAGAGCATAATGGGCGTCATGATGCTGGCCGCGGCACAAGGCGCCATTATCGAAATTTCGACGAGTGGACCCGAGGAGGAAGCTGCGCTCGACGCATTGATAGCCCTCGTTGGTGCCGGCTTTGGTGAAGATCAGTGACCTTCACTGTACATGGTGTTGGAGTCTCGCGCGGTATTGCTATCGGTAGAGCGCATATCGTCGAACGGGCCGAACTCGAGATCGACGAATACCAGGTCTCCGGCGATGCCATCGTTCGGGAAATCGACCGCCTGCGAGACGCCGTTCAACAGGCACAGCAGGATCTTCGGGCCGTGCGCGATCATATCCCGACGGCGACGCCCGCTGACATCGCCGCATTTATCGATACCCATTTGCTGATGCTCGAAGACTCTGCCCTTACGTTTGATGCCGAGCGGCTAATCAAGGAACTGAGCTGTAACGCGGAATGGGCGCTCAAACTTCAACGTGATGCGCTTGTCAAGGCGTTTGAGGAAATGGACGACCCGTACCTGCGCACCCGCAAGGACGATGTCGGTCACGTTATCGCGCAGATCCAGCGGATCCTACTCAATCATGCACCGCTCAAACACGAGGTCCCCGGCGATCGCCTCCAAGGTATGGTGGTTCTCGCCGACGACCTCACGCCGGCCGATACCGTTCTCATGCAGCGGCATGGTGTCGCCGCTTTCGTTACCGATTACGGGGGGCCTACTTCCCACATGTCTATCCTGGCGCGTAGCCTCGGCATTCCGGGTATAGTCGGCGCCCACGGGATCCGCGGTTACGTCACTGAAAACGAATTATTGGTCATTGACGGCAACGAAGGCGTCGTAGTGGGAGACCCGGACGCCGCGGCGCTATCGTATTACCGCGAGCAGCAGGTAGCGCACAAACGTCACATCGAAAGCCTCGAGCGTCTGCGCGGCGCCGCGGCCATAACCTTGGATGGCCATAAGGTGGAACTCCTCGCTAATGTAGAGCTCCCGGGTGATTTTGAGGCCGCGCGAAACATAGGCGCATCG
This sequence comes from Gammaproteobacteria bacterium, assembly GCA_030639105.1. Taxonomy (GTDB): domain Bacteria; phylum Pseudomonadota; class Gammaproteobacteria; genus UBA11873. The sequence continues at coordinate 2,803 of DAOWDI010000189.1, forward strand.
GGCGTCGGTTTATACCGTACCGAGTTCCTATACATGAATCGTCACGACCATCCGGACGAAGACGAGCACTTCCAGGCTTACCGCAAGTTGATCGATGCGCTCGACGGCATACCGGTGACTATTCGTACACTCGATCTTGGTGCGGATAAGGACTTTGATAGCAGCGGTGGCGGGCCGCTCCCCACAAACCCGGCGTTGGGCCTGCGCGCAATCCGTTTATCCTTGAAGGAACCCAAGCTCTACTGGCCTCAGCTACGAGCGATCGTCAGAGCTTCCGCACTGGGGCCGGTAAGATTGTTGATACCAATGCTTTCGAATCTCGACGAGGCGCGCC
>DAOWDI010000110.1 GCA_030639105.1 Gammaproteobacteria bacterium
CCGCTCGCCTATGCGGCGCTGTGGCTCCTTGCGACGGCACTCATCGGCCTGTTCATCATCGCACCTTGAACCATGACAAAAAGCGCTACCGATATCATGAAGAACATCTTCTCGAAACTACCGACATTCGTGCTGGTGCTCGTGGCCGTCGCGCTCGCGTATATGGTCTACCAACGCTGGACGGACGACCCGTGGACACGGGACGGCCAGGTGCGGGCGGACATCGTCAAGATCGCGCCACGGGTGATGGGCTACATCGTGGAGGTCGCGGTGAGGGACAATCAGGTCGCGGCTAAAGGCGAATTACTCTTCAGGATCGATCCCAGTTCGTATCAACTGGCCGTTGATACGGCCGAGGTCCAGTTGCAACAGGCGAGAGAGGACGTCGCCGCGCTCGAAGCCGCGGTGAAGGCGGCCGCGGCCATGGTCCTGCAAAGCGAAGCTGGCGTGGTCGCCGCGCGGGCCATGATCAAACAACAGCAGGCGGCCCTGGAGAACGCCAGATCGGAATCCGGGCGCGCGAGCCGTCTCCTTGGTGACAAGGCGGGGTCGGTGGAGAACGCCGAGGGGAAAGCCGCGACGGTCCTCGAGCTCCAGGCTGCGGTTGACAGTGCCCGGGCCTCCCTCAGCCAGGTTAAGGCCGGACTGACCTCCTCGAAGGCCAACCTCGACCAGGCGAAAGCCAACCTCGGTGAGCCCGGCGACGCGAACGTGCGCATCCGCGAAGCCATGGTCCAACTCGAGGAAGCACAACTCAAGTTGAGTTGGACCTCGATGTACGCGCCGTTCGACGGATTCATCACCAACCTGGACGTCAATGAGGGGCAATTCGGTTTTCCCGGGATCCCCATCGCCGCGTTTGTGGACAGCAGCTCTTTCCGGGTGGATGGCTATTTCCAGGAGACCAAGCTAAAGCACATCCGGCCGGGTGATCGCGCGATCATCACCTTGATGAGCCACCCGGACATCGAGCTGAATGGCGTCGTCGACAGCATCGGTTACGCGATCGATCCGCCGGATATCGCCGATACCGAGGGCGCGTCGAACCTCGTACCCCAGATCGAACCGACGTTCGACTGGGTGCGCCTGCCTCAACGGGTACCGGTGCGGATCCGGCTGGAGGACGTCCCCGAAGAGATTCAACTCGTCTCCGGAATGACCGCGTCGGTGGCGATCCGGGCGTCGCGGGAAGACTGAGCTGTGAAGCACGTACTTTCCACCGTGGATCAGACGAGCATGCTGATCGCGGCCAAAACCTGCCTCGCGATCGTCCTCGGCCTCGCGATCGCGTTGCGGCTGGACTGGAAGCCGTCCTTCGGCGCCATCCTCATCGTCGTGCTGCAGACACCAGCCCTGGGAGCGACCTATAAGAAAGGCCTGCTGTACATTGCCGGCACCTTGAGCGGCGCGATCGTCGGTCTGACCCTGGTCGCGCTGTTTGCCCATGACCGAGTTGCGTTCATCGCAGCCGCGGCGTTGGTGACCGGATTCGGCATTTATCGCCTGCAACTGAGCCCCAACCCGTATGCCTGGCTGATCTTCACCGTGACGTCGATGTTGGTGGGGTTTTTCTCCGTACAGGATCCCGCGAACGCCTTCAGCATTGCAGTCATGCGGTCATCGACCATCTGCCTGGCCGTCGTCATTGCGTTTCTCGTCCACGGGATAATCTGGCCTATTCGAGGCGGGACGGTTTTTGAACGTCAGCTGCTTGGCGTCGTGGACGGCTGCCGCGGTCTGCTGTCGCTCACGAGCCTGGTGCTGAGTGGCGATGAGCCCGACAAGGATGCCGCGAGAAGCGCGGAGACGGCTCAGATCAACGCGATCGCCGCACTGCGCGGCACGTTGGATGCGGCTGTCGGCGATACCGACCGTTTCAGGCGATTTCACGCCGGTTACGAAAATCTGGTCAATCAGCTTCAAGATCTCCTGCTCGCCATTCTCGCCGTACGCGAGTGCATCCAGAGTCCGCACGACGGTCAATCCGGCAAGGTACTGAGCGTGGGTCCGGCCATGCTGTAGACGGTCGACGGTGAAATGCAGAAGCTCGTGCGCGATCTCGTGCGCCCGCGCGATGGCACGGTGGCTGCGCCCGGATCCGGCGCGCTTATCGATCACCCCGAAATGATCGACACGGCTTTTTCCGTGATGCTCGTCGACGGGATCCGCGAGGTGGCGACACAGGTGCAAAGCGTTCGCGTCTCGTTAGCTACCCTCGAAGAGCCCGGAAAGCATGCCGCGCCTGGGGCAGCGCCAGCGCGCGAACCGTTCAGCCTGACGAGTGCGAAGATGAGGAAGGCTGCGGGCAGCGGCCTCGCGATGGTGTTGCTTGGCTGGTTCTTTATCGAGACGCAATGGCCGATGGGATTAATGCTCTCGATGGTCTTCGCGAGCATCGCGATCGCACTCGGCGCGATGGTCCCGTTGACACTGGTCCGTCGCCAGTTGTTGCTAAGCCTGATCATCGGCGCCGCGATTGCCGCGCCAATCTATTTCGGGATCATGCCGCGCATAGACCGCTACGAGCAATTGATACCCTGGCTTTGCCTGGCACTTTTCCCGCTCGTCTACTTGATAGCGAGCAGACCGCAAATCAAGATACAGACCTTGTTTTCGGCTATCTTTGTCATCGCCCTGTTGTCCCTCGACGAGGAGGGTCAGTCCTACTCCTTCTCTTCGTTCGTCAACATGTGGCTCGGTTTGTGCGGCGGTTTCGCGGGCGCACTCGCCGTCTTGGGCCTCTTCTCCTCGGTGGTGCCTGAGCAGGAGTTCTGCAAGCAGGTTCGTGCTTTCTTCGACCAATGCGGCCAATTTCTGCGAGAACTCGCGGCAAGCGAGCCAGGGGCGGGCGGCGCAGCGGTCGTCAAAGCTGGGCACCAGCGATGGCACGGCATACTCAAACAGCTGCGAACGTGGTCGAGCGCAATCAACTACGAGCAGGTGCCGGCAAACAACGGTCACAAGACGCAGGCGCTGATGGAATCAATCGAGCACCTGGCGCTGCATCTTGCTGCCGGCGGACAGGTCCGCCGGCAATTTGCCGGCGCCGTGGACGAACCCCTGCGCGAGGTGTTCGACCGCTTCCATGGTGCCTGCGTAGAATCTTTTCAGTTGATCGCGAACGCCCCCGCAGACCTGAAACCGATCCCGGACTTACCGGACACCGCGAGCCTCGTTCGCGAAATCGAATCTCGGGCCGATGATCTCCGCCGCTCGGCCGCCGGTGATGACGACAATGCTACTTCTCTGCGGGGGGTTATGCGGGCAACCGCCTATATGAATTTGATGGCCGGCGAACTCAGTAATTGCCGCGACAAGGTGAATGCGATTGACTGGAAAAAGTGGAATCAAAATTACTTCTAACCTGGCGGAGCCCTGCGAATGCGGCAGGGCAGCAGGGGAAAGTCCTTCTGGTTGTGTTGAGTTGAACACCTGCAAGGAAAAACAGAATGATAACTGCGAGCCGCGACGGAGCTTCGGAGCGGCCCGCACAGCTCGGTAAAGACGACTCTAAAAAGGAGACTAGAGATGAGCCTACACGACAAAAATTCGATTCGGCACAAAATTGAGGACGAGGTCTATGCGTCTGTGGACCTTTCAGTGAGCATGCCGAAGTACAAGTTTCCTGCGACCGAGCAGGAACCGCGGCACGCCTATGCGGTTGTGCATGACGAGTTGATGCTGGACGGTAATTCGCGCCAGAACCTGGCGACGTTTTGCCAGACGTGGGAGGAGCCGGAGTTGCACCGGCTGATGGACGAGTGCATCGACAAGAACATGGTCGACAAGGACGAGTATCCCCAGACGGCGGAAATCGAAGCGCGCTGCGTGCATATGCTCGGCGATCTATGGAATTCCCCGGTGGGCGCGAACGCGGTCGGTTGTTCGACAGTGGGTTCGAGCGAGGCGGCGATGCTCGGCGCCCTGGCGATGAAGCGCCGCTGGGAGGCGAAGCGGAAGGCCGCCGGCAAGCCCATCGACAAGCCGAACCTCATCACCGGGCCGGTGCAGATCTGCTGGCACAAGTTCACGCGCTACTGGGAC
>DAOWDI010000172.1 GCA_030639105.1 Gammaproteobacteria bacterium
GTTGTCCCCCGGATCACTTCGTCCTCCATATCGACGACGATCTCGCCGTTTTTCTCGGGACAAAGTTCCGCCAGCATGTTGCGCAGGTTCGTGCCGTAGAGTTGACTGGATTGCGCGGCAAGCCGGCTCGGGAAATCGGCATAGCCGATGATCGTTACACCGTGGCGGGTCGCAACCGCACCCGGCTCGGTCAACTCGCAATTCCCACCCTGCTCGGCGGCCATGTCGACGATCACACTGCCGTCGCGCATGACTTCCACCATGTCAGCCAGGATCAGCTTCGGTGCGGGTTTGCCTGGGATCAACGCGGTGGTGATGATGATATCGACTTCAGCGGCCTGCGCGCGAAACAGCGACATTTCCGCTTCGATGAACGCCGGGCTCATCTCCTTCGCGTAACCGCCGCTGCCGCTGCCTTCTTCCTCGAAGTCCAGCTCAAGGAACTCCGCCCCCATGCTCTCGACCTGCTCCTTCACCTCCGGGCGCGTATCGAACGCGCGGACGATTGCGCCAAGGCTCATTGCGGTACCGATCGCGGCGAGGCCCGCAACGCCGGCGCCGATAACCATCACCTTGGCCGGCGGCACTTTGCCGGCCGCCGTAATCTGACCGGTAAAGAACCGACCGAAGTGGTTGGCTGCCTCCACGACCGCGCGATAACCCCCGATATTCGCCATCGAGCTTAACGCATCGAGTTTCTGCGCACGGGAGACCCGCGGTACGCTGTCGAGCGCCAGCACCGTGACCTTTTTCTCCGCCAACCGTTCCATCAGGTCCGGGTTCTGCGCCGGCCACAGGAACGATAACAGCGTCTGGCCTTCGTGCAGCAAATCGGCTTCATGCTTGTGCAGTTCCGCGTTTTGCTCCGGGCCACGGACTTTCAGTATGATATCGGCGTCACGCCACAGCGTCTCCGTATCCGCCTCGATCGTAGCGCCTGCCGCTTCATAACTCGTATCGGAAAAGCTTGCAGCAAGACCCGCATTTGTTTGCACTGCGACCTCAAAGCCGAGTTCGATGAGCTTGCGCGCGACATCGGGCGTCGTCGCGACACGGCGTTCATTCGGATGCACCTCGCGCGGTACGGCAATCTTCATTTCATTACTCCTAAGTCATCCTGTCGCTAGACAACGCCGGCGCTCGATGCATGGTCTACGCGGTTTCGATCCGCATACGGCGCGCCGGCGCTACTGTCGAGCGCATCGTTCCGCCCGACTTCGTCAGGCGATATGGTATTGGTCGGTGCCTGGGGCCTTTGGTGCAGAGAAAGGATTAGCTTCTCCCCGCGCGGTGCAGACCCGCGATCGCCACGTTAATTCTCTTTTTTGCGGCGAACAAGCAAGATATTAAGCCGCCTATTCTAGCGAAAGGCTTGAGAGAAGTCAGCTTCCGTGAGTCATAACGTCACAAGAACGGGCTTTTCAAGCGCTTATGGCCGCCAGCACTATCTTGACTATCTCTGGGCATTTCCCAAGATCGGTAATACGATTGGGTATATCGTCATATTCGAGGACCACAGGCTCGCGGTGTTACGTTTTTCGGCGCGCCGCTGCCCGTCAGTTCATACGATCAATCGCTGCTCCATCCGGGTGGCGCACCGCCTTCGTCGTGCCCTGGCGGCGGCGGCAATTTACGTTTTTCTCCGGGAGAGGGTGCGCCCGGATCACCGGGGATCGGTTGTCCCGCCATATAAGCAACGGTCTCCAGTGGCCGATCTTCGGTACCGTAGGCGGTATCGAGCAAACCAGCAAGTTCTGCCTCATTCTTACCGGCGGCGGTAAGGGCAGCCGCATTCAGATCCGCGGCTTGCTTCGGCGCATAGGGCCCTAACCCCGGCGCCGTGCCGCTGCGCGGCGCACCCTCGGGGATCCGGTTGCGCTGCCGTCGAGCCAGGCGTTGCAAGATGTTCCACGCACGCTTATTCTCTTTGATCGGCATCAGTTCGACATCGCCGGCAGCCTCAAATTTACGCCACACCTCCTCACCCTTTTTGGTCCGCAGGATAACGATGGTCGCAGCATCGGTGCCGACACCCCCGCAGGAAATATCGGCCATCTCAGCCGAAAAATCACCGCAATGGCGGCACTCGGGACGCTGGTAGTCGCGCATGGCCTCTTCCAGCGGAATCGTCTCTATGGTCTTATCGCGTTTGTGGATGAGCACCTTGCCCTTGACGTTGAACTTCACCACCTCGCTCAACGGGATCCCCATTTGCTTCTCGATCCGTTCACTCATCAGTTCAGGCCTAAACACCTCGGTGCAAAAGAGACCGATGCTGAAGGCGATTCGATCGGAAAATCCACGCAAAAAATTGTGCTGACGCGCTAGCGGTTTGGGTCGTTTCTTTGCCGTGACCAGGAACGATGGGTCCATATGCTGCATCTTCCTCAGCGGCGTCACCTGGCACGGGACACCCACAAAGCCCACCTTCTTCAGATCGCGTTCCTTGACCTCCTTCAGTGCGAGGTTGTTCTCGCAGTAGGTATACCAGCTACTCGCGCTCGCCTTGATCTCATCTTCCGTGGTGACGACCTTGGGCGTGGGGAAGCAGGGATCATCATCCGGGCCAACCGCGGAGACGACTGCCCCGTCGATCTCATCATTCGCCCTGGCCCACGACAGCAGCGCGGTCACTACACCACCATCTTGTGCGCGATCCATCAGTTCCGGGCGCATCGTGCGTGCGACAAAGATGTATCGGTACACGCCAAAAATGTCTTCGAACGGGCGCTCCTCTTTGAACACGACATCTTTTA
>DAOWDI010000108.1 GCA_030639105.1 Gammaproteobacteria bacterium
CAACTCGCCGTTCGCATCGCGCTGTACCGGTTTCGGTTCGACGTCGTAACCCGATCCCCTGTAACAATCCGCGGCGGCGTGCAACGCTCGTGAAGGCCGTTCCAAATAGCGGAACACGAATTCCCGCTCGCCGTCGGTGAAGCGCGCCAATCGCCCCGGAAAGCGACCCCCGAATCGTGCATCTACCCGGTCCGCCTTGAGTGGGATCAATGGCCGGCCCTGATATTCCGATGGCCAACCATCAAACGCCGCGTCCACGTCATTGCGTGCATCGCTTTGACCGACCAATGGGAGTAACGCCGCAACGAGATGAACGCCGACGATGATCAAAAGGCGCACGGCCGGACCCTCGGGTTGATTCCGTGGATGAAGAATACGGCGAGCGCGACGCCGCTAAACACAACGAGCCCGATGCCTTGATGCATGAATTCCGGCGCAGCCACGATCCCGCTCTCGGTAAAAAAGAGCGCCGTGGCTCGCAAGACATTTCCGATAAAGATACAAAACATTGTCAGGCTGGTGCACAGCCATGTCACGGAGAGACTCAAGTCCTTCCAAGCCGCTAGGGTGAAGTTCAAGAATAATCCACTCCACAGCATCTTGATGCCGGCGCAGGGTGCATCGACCGCAATAATCTCACCCGCCCAATGTAACAGTGTGCCCTCGGCTTCTACCTCCCATCCTACCGTGCCAAGCAGGATCGCGGCCAGATGGGTGGTGATCAAGCGTAACGGGAAACCGCCAAAGAATTGTAGCGAGGCGAGCAGCGGCAGAGACAACAACATGAGCCCGGCGACCGCGGGTTGCATCGCGCGCCCGTAGCTGACCGTACTGAAGACGCAAGCCAGCGCAAGCGCACCAAGGCCGCCTTTGATCAGCGCGGGCAGGATGCTGAAACCGATTGTGTAGGCCGCCGCGAGGAGCCCGCAAATAATCGCCGCCGCAGCCGACGGCGCCGCGAATCGGCCCCTCGCCGCAACGATGACGACGGCGCTGGCCAGGGCGAGGATCCCCCAGGGTTCATCAGATCCGTCGACGGTGCGTTTGGCATACCAGTGCCAGACAGGCCAGAAGGCCAGCGCCTGGACGGCGAGTAACACCGGCGCGCTCAATTTCGAGCTATAAGCCATCACCGTGCATGAATCACGCTATGGCGACGGCGGCGATAACATTGCCATAAGCCGAGACAACCCAGTACTGCTAACAGCGCATTGATTTCAGGCTCCGGTGCAATCGGCACGCTGCCACCGACGGCATGGTTGGATACCCCTTGCGGCAGCGGCAGTGGTTGTTTCACGGTCTTACTCCCACCCGTGGCGTTCACAATCTCGCTGTCCACCGCGACAAAGGACGTATAGGCAGTCAGGAGGTTGTAAGTCAGACCGAGGCTTGTGATCTCCCGCGCACGCTTCGCGTTTGGTGCGAGCTTCTCGAAATCCCCGAGACTGGCGAGGTGCTCGCGCGCCCACAGGTAGCGCAGCGCCGGGTTGACGGCAGGCACGGAGTCCGCAGGTACCTGCACTGCCTCTACGAACGCCCCATCGCCCGTATAACCACCGATGGTCACACTACCCTTGGGTTCGCCACGCCACTTGCCAAAGACGATCAAGGGCCGCTCAGCGAGGAGATCAGGCGTGGTTTGTGGTTCAACGTCGTAGACCTCCATGTCCCCGAAATCCAGCTCGATACCGGTGAGGACCGGAGATCCGATATAGCGTCGGAAACGCGCGGCGCTGGCGGCGGCGGTTCCCGGATCGGTGATGATGAAGGGTTCACCGCGACCGGCACGGGCGAGGCCCTCGATCAGAAATCGGTTCACACTGGAACCAATACCGAAGGCAAAAAAGTTTGCATGATTAAGATGGTCACGCACGTACTGCAAGGCATCGACCTCGATCGACACATAACCGTCGGTAATGATGACGAAGCTGCGTGAAGTCTCCTCATCCACGGGTATCGACATGGCTTGCTGGATCGCCTCGAGCATCCGCGTACCGCCGCCGCCGCGCTGACCATCCATCATGGTCAAGGCGCGGCGGATATTCGCCTTTGTTGCCGGTAAGGAGTGTTGAGCCAGCATCGTCGATCCGCCGGCGAAGAACAGAATATTGAACGTATCGGACGGGCGCAGCGCCAACAGCAGCTCTGAGGTGAGCTTTTTGCTGGTATCGAGCGGGAAGCCGCGCATTGAACCGGAAATATCGACGATGAAGATATACTCCCGCGGCGGGATCTGATCCGGGGTGACACGCTTGGGTGGTTGCGCCATGAGCAAGAAGAAGTTTTCGCTATCGCCGCGATGCAGCATCAGGCCGGATTCGATGGCCCTGCCTTGCAGCCGATAGTTAAGGATAAAGTCGCGATCGCCGCCGATACGGTCCTCATCAGACAGCCCGATGATGGCACTGTCCGGGCTTTTGTAGTCGATAACAAGTGTGTGCGACGGCGAGGTCAGCGCCTGGATGGGAATGCTGGTCTCGATGGCAATGGCGATATCGAAGCGGTACGGCGCCGGCGTGCCTTCTTCGAGATAGGGGTTCGCGACCCACCCGTTCATCGCCGGTGCCTGAGCGGCGGCTTCGCCGTTGTAACGCGGCCCGACCACCGTAGGATAGACAAATGAGTACTCGCCCTGTTCGGGAACAAGAAGCTCGGTGTAGCCCAATTCCACTTCCACGGTGTCGCCCGGGAGGATATTCGCGACATTCATTTGGAACACATTCGGGCGCTGCTGCTCGAGCAGCGAGGTCCGCTTGCCTTCCTGCTTCGCTTGCTCGTAGGTTGCTTTGGCTTTGCTTTTTTCCTGGATTGTCGCTTCGATGACCCGTTCGCCGATAGTCATCTTCATTGCATCCACCGCGGCCCGGGTCGAGGCGGGAAAGATATAGACCGCCTCGATCGGTTCGGTGCCGCGGTTGCGGTAGCGTTGCTTGACGGTGACGGCCGCAATAACGCCGGAAATCTTGACGTCGACCGACGTCGATTCCAGTGGAAACTCCTCTGTCTCGGCATTTTCGCCCGCACTGATCAGAAAGTATGGCGACAAGGTCTGGTTGATCTCGGGCTGTGCCTCTCCCGGTGCGGAAATTGCGATGGCGGCAAAAATGACGAGGCCGCCGGCGCTTGCGGTAATATACTTTCTCATTGGTCGTCTCCTGTGGTATGCCTTTTTTCAATAACCGCGAACCCATGGGTTGCGGCGTTAAAGACACTCTAGGAGACGGCTGTGGAGTAACGATGAGGCGAAAGTGAAATGTGTGTGAAATCGAGGTGAACTGCGGTGCGGCGATCAGCCGTGCAAAAACACGAGCGTGGCGAGCGTACCGCCTTCGGGATGCGAGGCGACCACGACGCTTCCTTCGTGCAAGGTCATTATCTCCTTGACCAGGCTGAGTCCCAGACCGGAGCTCTTCTTACCGCTGTCCGGGCGCGTGAGCGAGAAAAAGCGATCGTAAATTTTTGACTCGGCGTAATCAGGAATACCCGGACCGTGATCACGCACTTCAAATACGACCGTGTCATCGATGATGCGTGTACAGATCGAAATGACGGTTTGAGGCGGACTGAATTCGACCGCGTTTTGCAGCAAGTTTACTATCGCTTGGCGGATCAAAACCCCGTCGCCGTACACCGTCACCGGTTCGATGCCGCTATCATCGATCGTCAAATCGCGCCGTTCAATCAGTATGCCGAGGCTCGCGGCGGCATCTAAAGCGATCCGATCCAGCGCAATGGGACCGGTGCTTTTAACCGCGCCGCTCGACTCCAATGAAGTCAATAGCATCAAGGTTTCCGCGATGTGGGTGATGCGCTCTGACTCACTGCTGATGTTGTCGATGAACTGGCGGCGCTGATCGGTTGGCAGGTCTTCTCCCAGCAACTCCGCCGCCCCGCGAATGGCCGAAAGAGGGCTCTTGATTTCATGGGTCAAGGTTTGTACGTAATTCTCGACATAACGCTTACCCTCCAGGGCCGTGCGCATCTGTTCGAAGGCGGCGCCAAGATCCCGCAGTTCACCCGGCGGCAGCCGCGGTAGCTCGGCGCGACGCCCGTCACGGATTGCCAGCGCATAATCGGTGAGCCGCCGGATCGGACGAGTCAGCCATTGACCCAGAATCACGCCGGCGATAATCAGCACCACACAAACGGCCGCGCCACCGAGCATGAGGTCGCGCCGCGCGGATTCGACAAAGCGGTTGCTGTTGGTCGCCGACTTTCCTACCGACAATACGCCAATGATCTCCCCGTCCAGCACGATGGGACTCGCCACGTACAGCACCTTGGTCTTCGGATCGGCGCGCGAAGGGGACGTGCGCGCGCCATAGTGTCCGCGCAGCGTGTGATGGACATCGTTCCACTCGCTGTAATTCACCCCTTCGTCGCGCCCGGAATCAGAGTCGTAAATCACGATGCCGGCGGCATCGGTGATATAGACGCGGATATCCACATTCGTTTTTAGGAAACTGTAGATCCGTGCCTCGATCGGCTGTGCGCGTACCCGTTGAAACGCTCTACGAAACAGCCCGGAGTCTACCTGGCCGTCGCGTGCCGTCGCCGCCGCAATCGCGGCGAGTACATGCGCTGTATCGACGATGGGTTCTTCGGTCGCCTCGCGATAACGCGGTTGAATATCATCCATCACGGTGTCGACAAAAAAAGGGAAAGATCATGCTCTTACCCGGGGAGGTCTGCCAGCCTAAGCGTCTTAATGGACGTGGTGGAACAGAGCCTGCGAAGGTGCGCGTTAACATGGCAGAAGTCAGCCGAGGACGAGAA
>DAOWDI010000035.1 GCA_030639105.1 Gammaproteobacteria bacterium
CCGCGACAACGAAGAGGCGATGCTCGTGGCGGCGGACATCGCCGGGAAACCGCGGCTGCTGAACGTCTGGGCCGCATGGTGTCGCGCCTGCCGCGTGGAGCATCCATTATTGATTGGGTTGGCGAAGAACGGAGTGGTCCCAATCGTCGGGCTTAATTACAAAGACGAGCGTAGCGCCGCTCGCGCCTGGCTGACCCGTCACGGCAATCCTTACGAGCGATCCGTATTCGACCACGAGGGGCGCCTCGGGTTGGACCTTGGCGTCTACGGGGTCCCTGAAACTTTCGTCATCGATCGCGCGGGTGTGATCCGCTATAAACAGGTAGGCCCGATCACCGAGGACATCCTCAATGAGGTGATCCGTCCGTTGCTGGACCGGTTGGCGGCAGAACCATGAGGCAGACGTTGCTGAGGATCATTGCCTGCATCGCTATTGCCAGTGCCGCCCATGGCGCCGATCTGCCGGTCAGTTTCGAATCCCGCGGCGAGCGGGAGCGCTACGATACACTGCTCGAAGAACTGCGCTGCCTGGTTTGTCAGAATCAATCGCTGGCCGATTCCCATGCGGACCTGGCGCAGGATCTGCGCGATGAAGTCTACAAGATGGTCGTCGCCGGGAAAGACAATCGCATCATTATCGATTTCATGGTCGCGCGTTATGGCGATTTCGTGCGCTACAAACCACCGCTAAAATCGTCAACCTGGTTGCTATGGTTCGGCCCCATGGTGCTGTTGATGCTTACCGCCGCGATCATCTACGTTACGACACACAAGCGCACACGGGTATCGCGGCCGCTATCGAACGACGAGCGCGCACGCATACAGACCTTGATCGACGACGATGACGATGTGGATTAGGTCGCACCTCCCACCACAGCGCCGGAATGTAGGATGAACGGTTTCTGGATACTGACAGCGGCACTCACCGCCGCGACCGTCGGCGGCCTTCTGCCAGCGCTGTTTCGCCCGCGCCCGGTCACACCCGAACGACATACTCACCGGACGCTACACGAAGCAAGGCTCGCCGAACTGTACCGGGATGTCGAAGACAAGGTCATTGCGGAGCACGATCTGCCCGCGGCACAAGATGAGATCGCCCGCGCCCTCCTCGAGGAAGCCAGCACGAGCGTCCCGGCGCACGATCGCTCGGGCGCTGTCGCACGGTGGCTAAGCGTGGCGCTCATCATATGCAGCGTTCCCACCATCGCGCTGCTGACGTACTTCAAGGTCGGCGAACCAACACTGGCGCTAGGTGCAACACCGGATCAGATGGACAATGCATCATTCGAGCAGAATACAATCGATGAGATGATCGCGAGCCTCGAACAGCGCATCATCGACGATCCCAACAGCGCCGAAGCTTGGGTGCTGCTCGGCCGCTCCTACATGGCGCTCAACCGCTACAACGAAGCCGTACCGGCACTGGCCCGGGCACACGAACTGATCGGCGATATACCGCGGATCCTTCTTCAATATGCCGATGCACTCGCGATGGCCAACAATGGACGGATAAACGATGATGCGAGGGCACTGGTTGCGCGCGCACTCGAGTTCGAACCCGACAATATTACCGCGCTATGGCTCGCGGGGCTCGCGGCCCAACAAGCCGGTGAGCGTGGGCCGGCGTTGAATTATCTACGCCGCGCACGCAAGCTCGGCGCACAAAACGGTATGCCTAGTGGTGAACTCGATGCCATTATCCAAGGGCTCGAAGCGAAAACGAAAGTGATGCCGGTAACAGCGACTGCCAGCACGTCGGTGAGCGTCAGGATCGATGTGGACCCGGCGCTCAGCACCCGTTTCGAAGCACAAGACGTACTCTTCGTCTTCGCCCAAGCACCGGGACAGGACGGCCCGCCGCTCGCGATTAAGCGAGTTGCCGCGGGCAGCCTGCCGCGTGAGTTAATTCTCGACGACACCATGGCGATAGCGCCGGACACTAAGTTGCGCCGCGGCGAGACCGTCGCACTCACCGCCAGGATCTCGAAAGCCGGCAGCCCCCGCGCGCAATCCGGCGATCTGCAGGGGAGCTCCAAACCGTTTGTCATCGGCGACGGTGACGCGCCGGATCTCGTTATCGATGAGGTCGTAAAATAGCGATCCCCGCCGCAGGAATGACACAGCGAAAATAGGGATCCATCTTGTTACGTCCCCCCTTCCTTTAGGCCAACCGGTCAGCGTCGGCATATACATGCCAGGCCGAGTTTTAACAATAAATCATAAAAAAACCGGATTCTAATCCGGCTGGTTTGTTATCTGTAACTCAGGTTTAAGATATATCCCGAAAAATCCCATCCAACTCCTGTTGTGATAGCAGTTCAGCGATTTTTGGGAAAAGCTCTCGTTCTTCTAGGCGGGTATGAGTTTTTAACAATGTCCCAAATTCCAGCAATACAGCATAATTCCCTGATTTCATCTGTTCAATATATCGATCAAACTGTTTATGTTCCTGAGTGAGCTGTTCACATAGGCATTTAACAGTATCACTACGCTGAAAATAAGGTACAAAGATATATTGCTCCTCCTTATCAAGATGATTACGCCATAGCTTTGCGTAATCACCAATAATATCTTCGCACAGCCGCTTTATGGCAGTTTGCTCACCCGAGCTTGCGGTTTTTATCGATTTAGCAGCAAGCGACAGTGACAAATGATGTTCCATCGAAAGAGGTTGTAATTGTTTAATACGTTGCATAAAAAAATCTTCCAGGGAAACAGTTTTGCTTCCCCCTGTGATCAGCGCTTACCTA
>DAOWDI010000126.1 GCA_030639105.1 Gammaproteobacteria bacterium
GCAAGTCACAAGTCAGTGATGATAATGAAAACTAATAACCGGGCGATGCGGCAATTGACCGCGATGATGCCCGATATAGTGGACCGCACGGCCTCGCGACGGTACCGGCAATTCGCGATCGTAATGGGCATGATCGCGGTGCTCGCGGCGTGTACTCAACCCCTCTCCAATACGAAGGTATTGCAAGACGTTTTGAGCCGCGCCAAACCGGCGGATATCGATGCTCCCGGGACAGAGCACGAATTCCCGCTGGAGCAGCAAGCCGAAGGAGATCTCGCAAAAACCACTTATTTGCCACTCGACGACGCCGGGGAAATGACGCTCGGCTCGGGCACGTTTACCGGCAGCAACCCGGCGCACCCGGTGTCGAGCGCGACGGCCAAGGGCGAAGGGATCGTCCTGAATTTTCAGGCCGCCGATATCCAAGAGGTCGTAAAAGCGATCCTCGGCGAGATGCTTGGGGAAAATTACATCATTGAGCAGGGCGTGAGCGGAACGGTCACTACCGAGACCAGCGGCGGATTAAGCAAGTCCGATCTGCTGACGGTCCTCGAAATGCTCCTGCGCCAAGCTCAAGCCGCCTTAATCAAAGAAGGCGATCTCTATCGGATCGTCCCGATCTCTACCTCTATCATGGGCGCTGTCAGCCCGAATACCGGCAAGCGCCGGGGCGATCCGTCCTATGGGATACAAATTGTTACGCTGCGTTACATTGCGGTCAATGAAATGCAGAAGATCATCGCGCCTATCTTAAGCGAAGGAGCGTTGATCTACGCTGATGAACGGCGAAATCTGCTCATGCTTGCCGGGACGGCGAGTGAACAGCGGCGCTATCTCGAGACGATCGCGGTGTTCGACGTCGATTGGATGAAGGGCATGTCTGTCGGTTTGTTCTCTTTGGATTTCGTCGAGCCCGACATTCTGGTTAAGGAACTCAGCCAAGCGATCGGAGATGATTCCGGTACGATCATGGATGGCTTAGTACGATTGGTCGCATTGGAACGGCTGAGCTCGCTGCTGGCCGTATCGCCGTCACGGCGCGCGTTGGTCGAGGTCAAGACCTGGATCGACCGGTTGGATAGGCCAAGCGATACCGCCGATCCACGGCTTTATGTGTTTCGTCTGCAAAACGCCAAAGCGGTCGAGGTCGCCGCGATACTCAATGATGTATTCTCGAATTCAGCTCCGGCATCATTCGACGACCGCGAGGTCGAACTTGCTCATGGATTGCGGCCGGAAACGGTCTATTCGCCGGAGGAACTGAACACGCTGAACACGCCGAACACATCGGCTACTGCTACTGCTACTGCTGCTTCAGCTTCGGCGCCAGGTGCTGGCGTAGCCTTCCGGATTGGAGAAAACGTTCGGATCATTGCCGATGAGACGAATAATGGATTGGTGATCCTGGCGACACCGAAAGAATATGAACTCATTGCCGCGGCGATACGCAAACTCGACCTAGTCCCATTGCAGGTGCTGATAGAGGCGAGCATCATCGAGGTCGCGCTGGACGATAGCCTCGAATATGGCGTCGAATGGTTTTTCAAAAATGGCCTGCCCGGCGACAAGCAGGGCCAGGGATTGCTCGACCTTGGCGCCGCGGGGATCGCTCCGCTGGCACCGGCCTTTTCCTATGCAGTCATCGATAGTGCCGGCCAGGTCCGCGCCGCCATCAATATGTTGGCGACAGAATCAGATGTCAATATTCTATCGTCTCCTTCGTTGATGGTTCTCGATAATCAAACGGCACTCATTACCGTTGGCGATGAGATCCCGATCCCGACCCGTTCGTCCGTCAGCAATGTCGACGCCAATGCGCCTATAGTCAGCGAGATTGCCTATCGTAATACCGGCATAACACTAGAAGTAACACCGCGGGTAAATGCCGGCGGGTTGGTCACCATGGAGATCGATCAAGAGGTTAGCGATGCTATTACCACAACCAGCTCAGATCTGAATGCGCCGACGATCCAGCAGCGGAGGATCACGAGCACCGTAGCCGTCCACAGCGGCGAAACGATCGTATTGGGTGGTTTGATCCGCGACAGTACGACAAAAGCCACTAGTGGCGTGCCCTACCTGCGTAATATCCCGGTTTTTGGAAAATTATTCAGCCAGACGAACGACACAACCCGCCGTGTGGAATTGATCGTATTGATCACGCCGCGCGCGGTTGCTAATGATGCGGACACCCGCGAAGTGACACGTGAATATAGCGAAAAGATGAAGAACTTCTACCCGCCAGAAAAACTAGAATTCCGCCCCTGATAGAGAATAATGAACTTGAGAATCCCCATCCGTATACGTACAAAGCCGTAATGGACAAAAAAACACCCACTTAATATCGGGTAAATAATGGCGGCCTTACGCTAATTATGTGATGATCAAAAATTCGGCGATTTATCTGCCCTATTGGTTAAATTAGCGAATAGAAGGTTACTTTTTTTTATGAGTTTACATCCTGTTTTGAGTATGGTGCATGCTAGCGGCGCGGTATTGCTTATATCGTTGGCATTACTTTCCGTATTGCTTGCTGTATTGATAGCGGTAAAACCAGCCACTGACCAAACCCATACAGGGCTTATGAAAAAGGCCAATACTGTCGGATCGATTGAACATGCCATGCTCGGTTTCGTGGCGCTCACTGGGGTAATTGCCGTGTTTACGGGCTCCTGGTCATTTTCACAGCTTTGGGTAATGATGGGGGTGATTATTGTCACTGTTTATAGTGGAGCCCTGATATTCTTAACCAAGCCGTCGCGCTTGGTTGTGATGAAAGGCGGTAGTGCCCTTAAAGTGGGGATGCAGGTTACCCTGCATATAGGCCATCTCTTGCTGCTTATCGTCGCTTTTACCTATATGCTTCTTAAGCCGATGCATTAGTCCGGACTCGACCAGATAAGGCACTGCCAGCCTTTATCCTGGCTCGAACGCCATCTTCCACCCTCGGAGCAAGCGATCTTCACGCGATCTGATGGGAACGACGGGACCGCTAACGGACCGATACCTTAATGAACACGCCGGCTTTATTCATATTGCTGTGTTCGGGAGAACACGAAAAGATCCAAATGGCCGCGATGTCCGCCTCCATCGCCGCGGTATCCGAACGGCCGGTCGAGGTCTTCGTCGCCATGAATGCGCTTGGTGCCTTTCGCAAGGACCGCGAAGGCAACCGCTACAGCGGCGGAGAATTCTCCAAACTGATGCGGGAACGCAAGGTGCCCGATGCTATCGGGCTGTTCGTGCAGGGTAAAAGGCTAGGCGACATGAAGATCTACGCTTGCTCCATGGCGATGGACGTCGCGCAACTCGGGCTCGGCGACCTGGTCGAGGAGGTCATCGACGCAGCCGGAGGACTCACAAAGTTCCTGGCTGATGCCGAATCCGGCCAACTCATCGTATTTTGATCCCAACAGCAGAATTTTCTATATGACGCAACGGACAACGATTGATGCCCGGGGATCCTTCTGCCCCGGACCGTTGATGGAACTGATCGCAAACCTCAAGTTGGTCGAGATCGGCGATGAGATTGAGGTCTTGTCGACCGATGAGGGATCGGCGAAGGATATACCGGCGTGGGTAAAAAAAGTGAAACATGAAATGGTCGGGATCGACCAGAAGGGAGATGTTTGGCATGTTGTCGTACGTAAAATGAAATAGTCGAAAAGCGGGGTCGGAGTAAAGACTCTGCCTAACCAGCGGAGTCTTGACTCTGACCCAATCATCTAATGGAGGGGATGGGCAAATGGCAAAAAAAATACTCATCGTCGGCGGCGGTCTTGCCGGCACGATCATCGCGAACGGCCTATGCCGACAACTCGGCAAAGAACTACGCGCCAACGAAGTCACCATCACCGTGATCGGCAACGACGAACAGCATATGTACCAACCCGGCCTTCTGTACGTGCCCTTCGGCCGCATTCGCGAGAAAGAACTGTTTCGCGATCAACGCAGCGTTCTCGATCGCCGCATCGTTTTCCACATCGACCCCGCAACCAAGATCGACATCGCCGCGAAATCCGTCGCAACGGAGTCGGGTAATACGTTTGAGTACGACTACCTCGTGCTTGCTACCGGGTCGCGGCTCCGCCCGGATACGATCCCCGGGATGTCAGAAGGCGCGCACTGGTTCTACGATCTCGAAGGCGCCCGGAAGATGCGTGAAGCGCTGGATGAATTCGACGGGGGTAAGATCATCGTAAACGTGAATGCACCGCACAAGTGTCCCGTCGCACCGCTCGAGATTACCTTTATGCTCCGCGACTATTTACAAAGCCGCGGCGTATGGGACAAAACCGAGATCATCTATACCTACCCGATCGGCCGGTTACACGCCTTGGAGCCGGTCGCAAACTGGGCCCAACCGGAATTCGACAAGGCCGGCATAAAATACGAGACCTTTTTCAATACGAAATCCGTTGATGCTGAGAAGAAGATCATCTCTTCGGAAGAAGAGAGCGATCTTGAATACGATATGCTGGTGACCATTCCGCCCCATCATGGGGCCGCGGTTATCAGCGACTCCGGCCTCGGCGCCGGCGGCTGGGTCCCGACCGATCGCGAAACGCTGCTACACAACGGGACGGACAACATTTTCGTCTGCGGTGACACCACGAACATTCCCATCTCGAAGGCCGGTTCCACCGCGCACTTCGAAGCGGACACCATCATCGACAACCTGGCATCACTCGTCACCGAGGGACGCATGGCGCGCAAATACGACGGCAAGGTATTCTGTTTCATCGAAACCGGCATGGACGAGGGCACCTATGTTTGGTTCAACTATCAAACACCGCCTAATCCGGGTCCACCGTCGCAAATGGTGCACTGGTTCAAGCTTGCCTATAACCGGCTCTACTGGCTCTCGGCCCGCGGCCTGCTGTAAGGGGACTCAATATGACGACACCAATGACGACACCAGCACAAGGCGGTGATACGCCAGATGAAATGCAGCGTCTGATACTGGCGCTGCGTGAAGCATTGACCGACTCCATGGTCGAGCGCCTGGCCGTGACGGCCGGTGCCACCATGGAGGTCGTCGATCGTCTGAATGATGAGGATACCCGTGATGCAGTCCATACCATCATCGACCGCCTAACCGAATTTCATCGTATCGGCGCACTCGACACCCTATTCGAAACCGTGCTGCTACTACACGCAATGCGCTCCACGGCCACCGATAACATCGTCGAGCGCCTCTTCGTATTTGCCGAGCAGATGGCGAACACGCTTGGCAGCGAGGCCATGACGAGGTGTGCGGATGACCTGCTGTGCTCGCTGGATAGCGCGGCACAGGAGACGGCGAAGGCCCCGGCAAGCGGCGGCGTGTTTGCCATGCTGTCGTTGATGTCAAAACCTGAATCACAGCAAACCCTGCGGTTCTTGCTGAAATTCGGCGAGGCGTTGCACCGATCGCATCCGGCATCGGGCGGCGCATAGTATTCGAAACAAGTCCCGCGCCAACCCGCCGGCTTCCTAACCGACGCGCGCTGTCTCACCCATTGCTTTTTACGCCGCGCATAGCTACACCCATCCATCCACGCCGGACACGAAAAAGGTGATACCGGCTTTAGTCTGGCGCCTAGGAGGCTATCCGAGAATAGAAAGCCGAGTGCGGAATTTGCGGCAAGATATTTAATGGGACAATCTGCTGATGCAGATCAGTGCACACACCGTATATGGACGGGAAAATCAAACTCGCCATGCGATGAGGCATTCAATTAAGACCGTGAACGCAAACCCCAACCATCGGATTGCCGCAAGGCTGCGCGAGATGGCCGACGTTCTGGAGAGCCAAGTGGCCGATCCCTTTCGCATTAGCGCCTACCGGCGGGCCGCCGATACCGTAGCCGGCTACACGACGGATATCAACAAGGTCCTGGAGCATGAGGGACTCGACGGTCTAATCGCCATTCCCAGCATCGGGCGTGGCATCGCCAACGCCATCCAGGCCATCATCACTACCGGACGCTGGCCCCAGTTGGACCGGTTGCGCGGTACGCTGAACCCAGAACGGATCTTTCAAACCATACCGGGCATCGGTGTGACCCTGGCGCAGCGGATCCACGACACCCTGCATATTGATACCCTGGAGGCGCTGGAAACTGCCGTGCATGACGGCCGCCTCAAACAGGTCGAAGGGATCAACGACCGGCGCCTTGCGGCGATCGCACTGGCGCTCGCAGCGATGCTCGGGCGACGCCTCCAGCGACCGGGGATACCTCCTACCGTGGTTCCGGTGTCGCTGCTGCTAGAGCTGGATGCGATTTATCGGCGCAAGGCCGCCGCGGGCGAGTTGCCCCAAGTAGCGCCAAAACGCTTCAACCCAAGCGCGCAAGCATGGCTGCCGATCCTGCACATGACACACGGCGAATGGCACTTTACGGTGATGTTCTCCAACACGGCACTCGCGCATAAGCTCGGGCGCAACTTCGATTGGGTTGTCATCTACTACGATGACGATGACCATGGCGAAGGTCAACACACCGTCGTTAACGAAACCCGCGGTGATTTGATTGGAAAACGCGTGGTACGCGGACGCGAGGACGAATGCCGCTGCCGGTATTTGAAATCGCGATCATGAGCACTGCCAATTGACCGCGATCAACAACCACCGTCCATCGATGATTTAACATTTTTTCTATCAGGAATCGATGCGAGGAGGCTAACGTGGACGAGATCAAACATATTCTTCTGGCAACCGATGGCTCCCAAGGCGCACTCAGAGCCGCGGCACTTACCGGTTTGCTTGCGCGAGGCTGTAATGCGGACATCGGCATTGTGGTCGTTCACAGCGAGAATGCGCTGGTGCTACCGGCGATGACCTCCGCGGTGCTACCGGGCAGCGTGCCGTTCACGCCCTTTCCAAAAAAGGATGCGAAGAAGCGGATTGAAAAAGCGGCGGCAAAGACGACATTGCCCGATACCGAACGCGCGCTCGGTGAGGCGCCCGGGCTCGTAGAACACGTACAGTTGTGGGGCCACGTGGCAGAGAAGATCTGCCAATACGCCACCCACAACGATATTGATTTGATCGTGGTTGGGCGCCGCGGAAAATCAGCGTTCGAAAATCTGTTGCTTGGCGGAGTCAGCTCGCAGGTCATCAATCATGCGCCGTGCCCGGTCACGGTCGCATGCTGACCCGGCGCCGACAAGCAATGAAGAGAATTAATTATCTACTTTGGTTATCTCTGATATCACTTCCAGCGTATGCGGGCATGCCTGTTGTCACGCTGAGTGACGTAGCAAGACTGCGGTTTACCAGCATATCCTTTTTCGTTGCTCTCCTCCTGCTGGTGGCTTTGGGGACCAAGTACCTCTGGAACTACCTACGCCGGGATTTTACCCGCCTGCCATACCTGAATTACAAGAGATCCATTTCCATGGTGATCCTGCTGGGATTACTTTTCAATGTCGTGCTGTTGATGA